>CAZEMI010000115.1:0-27987 GCA_964513235.1 uncultured Acidobacterium sp. | reverse complement strand
CCCAAGGGGCGGCGCGTCGCCAAGCATCCGCTGATCGAGGTTGCGCGATCGACGAAGAAAGACGAGGCACTCGCGCAACTCGAGGCATGGAAAGAGCAACACCCGAAGGTGACGGCCGTACTCGAACCGGCGGACGTGCTGGTCGATTCGATGCGCGGCCGATCGTCGACGTGGACGCGCATCCGCATCAACCTGCAGCACGTGCCGGAAAAAGAACGGCCGAAAGCACCGAAGCTACCGCCAATCCCGAATCCGTGGGCGAACGCTAACCCGGAGGAGTGGCACCGAAGACCGCGGAAAGCTCAAAAGCCGGAGTAACCTCGAGCTGATCGTAGCGGCAGTCTGCCGGCGCTTTGTCGTCGCGCCAGCGAAGAAACGTCGCCGCATGACGGAACCGGTCGCCCTGCATGTGGTCGTACTTCACCTCGCATACCCGTTCGATGCGGAGCGGCTCCCATGACAAATCCTTGCCGGCGCTCCATCGGCTGTGTCCGCCTGGCATTCTTTGCGAACCATCCATCGCTTCAGCCCACTCCCGCCACGGATGCGCGGCCAACGCGTTCTTGCGCAGCGGGTCCAGTTCCTCGACGAGCTGTTTCCGCTTCGCCATCGTGAAAGACGAGGTCACGCCGACGTGGTGCAGCGTGCCCTTGTCGTCGAAGAGCCCGAGCAGGAGTGATCCGATGATGCCCTCACCGTTCTTGTGCCAGCGAAATCCCGCCACCACGCAGTCGGCGGTGCGGGCGTGCTTGATCTTGAACAGCGCCCGCTTCCCGGGCTGATACGCGGCGTCCTCCGGCTTGGCGATCACACCGTCGAGACCGGCGCCTTCAAAGCGTTGCAGCCACTCGGCCGCCGTCCTGCGATCGCGCGTCATCGGCGTCAGATAGAGGGGCGGCGCCGCCCTCTTCAGCAGCCCTTCGAGTCGATCGCGCCGCTCGCGTTGCGGCAGGGTGAGGATCGACTCGCCGTCAATCGCGAGCAGATCGAAGGCGACGAAAGACGAGGGGCATGCCGCCGCGAGCTTGGCGACGCGCGATGCCGCGGGATGCAGCCGGAGTTGCAGCGCGTCGAAATCCAAGCCCTCCTTCGTGGCGATCACGATTTCGCCGTCGAGGACGCAGCCGGGAGGGAGACGCTCGAGCAGCGCGTCGTGCAGCTCGGGGAAGTAGCGATCGAGCGGCTTCAGATCGCGGCTCTGCATGAACAGGTCGTCCGTGCCGCGGAAGACGATCGATCGAAAGCCGTCCCACTTGGGTTCGAACAACAGGCCGGGCCGGTCCGGAATACCGTCGAGGAGTTTGGCCAACATGGGCTCGATCGGGGGCTGTAGCACGGGCACCAGCAGGCACATTGACGATTGTCAATCGACCGATTTCGCGACTGTCTGGCGATCGGCAATTGCCAAATTGGTGAATCGAATCACCAGATGGTCAATTGTCAATCACCCAACAGTCGGTCGATCGGTCGATTCTCAATCGTCAATGCGCGGTTTCAGAAACTCATCTGCAAACCGAAGCGCAGATAGCGCGCTTCCATGATCCGCGTCGGCGTCAGCCACTGGTTGGTCGCGGGGTTCGATCCGAAGGTCTCGTTGACGCGGTCCACCGTGCCGGCGTTGAGCACGTTGAAGATGTCGGCGAAACCCTGGATGCGATAGCGGTCGACGCGGAAGCTGCGCGCGAGGCGCAGGTCCAGTCTGTTCTGGTAGTCGAGGAACACCGTGTTGGGTTCGATCAGGTTCACACCGATCGTCGTCGCATTGGCCGTGGAGCCGATAATCCGCCGCCCCGCGATCGCCGCGGTCACGGGGTAGTTCGCGTCGACATCCGGACCCGGAATGGCCATGAACGTGCCGCTCAACTGGAATTGCCACGGCAACTGGTACGCCCCCGACATCTTGAACGTCGTGCGGAACGGCGGGATCGAATCGCAGAAGCGGAGTCCGTTCGGATTGTCGCGCGCGGTCGTCGTCGCATTTGTCGAACCATCGCAATCCGTTGAGGCGCGGCGCTCGGTGTTGATGCCGCCGAACAGTAGCAGCTTTTCGCGGCGCAGGTTGGCGCTGAGCTCGACGCCGTTGTAGACCGTGCGGTTGATGTCGGAGAACGTTCGGAGGTTGTCCGTCGCCACGCCGACCTTGTTGGCGTCGAGGGTGTACATCGTAATCGGCTGGCCCGACGCCGGCAGCCGCGGATCGGCCGGCGTGGTGATGCCGAACGGCGCCCAATCGGCGACCGCGAGGTTCAGGTTGTCGGTGACGTCGAGGTTGTAGAACTGCCGGCGATAGAAGCCGGCGCTCATCGAGACGCGCTCCATCAGCTCGTGCTGCAGCGACGCGCTGTACTCCCAGTTGTAGCCGCGCTCCAGATCGGGATCGGGACGATTGGTAATCTGGCCGAAATTCGACGTGCCGCCGAACACCTCGTTGGACTGGATGTTGCCGTTGGCGTCGAGGATCGATTTGTTGCGGTCGAAGTCCACCCAGCCGCGCACTTGCGTGGAGTAGCTCATCGGGTTGAAGTTCTGCGTGTACCCTGATGCGGCCGCCGCGATGTACTTGCTGGCATTGGCCTTCACCGCGGTCTTGCCGTTGCCGAACAGGTCATAGGCGCCGGCCAGGCGGACCGACCAGTCGCTCCAGTTCGGCACGTCCGGGATCTCGGCGAAGTCGCGCGCCTGAATCCACGGGCCGGCCGCCGACGACTGCGCCGGAATGGAGGCGTTGAACATGTCGTAGCGGCCGCCGACGTTCAGCGTCAGGCGATCGATGGTCCAGGTGTCCTGCACGAAGAACCCGAGATCCTGGTTCAGTTTTTGCTGACCCGTCGACGGGCCGTTGCTCACCGCCACGGCGATCGGGCACGGCAAACTGGTGCACGGCAGCGGATTGGTGGCGGCAGCGGGGAGATTGAGGAGACCGGCGTTGAACACCAGCGTGTTGATCTGGGCGTTCGACGAGAAGGTTCGCGAGTTGGTCCCCCATTGTGTGGTCATGCCCGCTTTGAACGCGTGGGAGCCGGTGATGTAGCTCGCCGACGCGCCGCCGCTATAGGACTTGGTCGAGCTGGTGTAGGGCGGAATCGTGTTGCCACACGCCCCAGACAGGCGGTTGGTGGTTTGTTCCAGCTGCGCCAAGTCACGCGGGCCGACGGTCGGGCGGCAGCTCTGCTCGTACCCCTGGGTGTAATACGACAGGCCCGCCTCGAGGAGCAGCCGGTTGGTCGTGGTTTGCGTCCACTTGATCTGCGGCACCCAGCCGAGGCCGAACGCGTCGGTCGACGCTTCGGGCGTCGTGGTCGGCAAGGTGTTGAAGCCGTTGTAGTCCTCGCCGTTGAATTGCCGATCGAGATAGAAGCGGATCTTGTCTCTGCTCGTCGCCGCGTAGGTCAGGCGGGTCACGGCGCTGTAGTTGCCTTGCGACTGGCGGAACGCGCGGCTGCCGTCGGCAAACGCCGAGCTCGCGACATAGTTCTTGTGATCCTCATACTTATAGGTGAAGTAGAACCACAGCTTGTTGCGCTTCAGCGGACCGCCGAACGAAGGGTTGACCTGCCAGATATAGGCGATGCCCGGCTGCGCAATCGCCGCCGGCCCGCTCTTCATGGCATCGGTGCGATTGTCGGCCTGCAGGCCGCTGCCGGCGCCGTAGGCGAAGAACGTGCCCGAGAACGTGTTGCCGCCATCCTTGGGCGTGCTGTTGATGCGCAGGCCGCCATTCGGCATCTCGGCGGACTCGGCGCCGGTGGTGTAGGTGACTTCCTCGATGGCGGCGTCGTTCATGTAGAAGCCGCTGTACTGGCCGCTGCCGCACAGGTTGTTGACGCGCATGCCGTCGATGGCAATCACGGTGTCGCCGCTCGCCGAGCCGCGCACGCTCATCGTGAACTGACCCAGCACGAACGGCACCACCTGCGTGCCGGGCAAGAGCAGTGCGCGAGAAGGCGTGTTGCGCACCGGCGTCGGGATCGCATCGAGTATGTCGCGATCGACGACAAACTGCGCGGTGTTGTTGCTGACGTCAACGGTGGGCGTGCCGGAGACGGTGATGGTTTCTTCCAGCGTGCCCACTTGCATATCGGTACTGACCGGGGCGTTGAACGTGCCCTGGATGATGATGCCTTCGCGGCGGACCGTCTTGAATCCGGTGAGCGTAAACGTCACCGAGTAGGTGCCCGGCGGCAGATCGACGATGCGATAGTTGCCGTTCGAATCGGTGACCACGTTGCGCGCTTGTTCGATCAGCGCGGGACTGGCGGCCTCGACGGTCACGCCCGGCAGCACGGCGCCGCTCGGATCCTTCACCGCGCCGGCGATACTGCCCTGGGCGCGGGCGTCAAACGACAACACCAGCAAGCTTGCAAAAGCGAACACACCAACGACAAGGATCTTGCGCATCGAGTTCCTCCCTGACGGATCAGTTGAATGGGACGCCGGGAAGGTAACATCGGGCCCGCCCCCGGTCAATCGCGATCAGTAACAGCAAGTTTTTGCCCGCCCCATGGCACCGCGTCTATATTCGCCCCCCAGAGGATGTTTATGACTTTGCACACATGGGCGGCGATGTCGTTGGTCCTGTGCCTGGCGGCCGCACCGGCCGGGGCCCAGGGGTCGACGGGAACCATTCTGGGTGTGGTGACCGACGCGTCGGGCGGCGCCGTGCCCGGCGCGCTCGTCACCGCGACCAACATCGACACCCAATTCACGCGCGGCGTCACCACCGACGCGTCCGGCCAGTACACCCTGCCGCTGATGCCGCTGGGGAACTACAAGGTCGACGTCGCCCTGGACGGGTTCAAGAATTTTTCCCAGACCGGCATCGTGCTCGAAGTCGGCCGCAACGCCCGCATCGACGCGAGAATTGAGCCCGGCAACGTGTCGGAGGTGGTGTCGGTCGTCGCCAGCGCGCCGCTCATCGAGACCACGACCGCGTCCTTGTCGCGCGCCGTCAGCCAGAACGAAGTCCTGAACCTCCCGCTCGTGAATCGCGACCTGTATTCGCTGCTCAGTATTACCGGCGGTGTGACCAGCAACGATGCCGCGAATTCCCTGGGCGGCCCGGAGCAGACGACCACGATCAACGGCTCGCAGAAGGCGCAGATTGGCACCGTCAACTTCCAGCTCGATGGCGGCAACAATACCGCCGGCTTGCGCGGCACCGGCAATCCCGCGCCGAACCCCGAAGCGATCCAGGAATTCAGGGTCATTACCAGCAGCTATGCCGCCGAGTACGGCCGCTATCCCGCGGGCGTGGTCGACGTCGTCACCAAGTCGGGCACCAACCAGTTTCGCGGCGCGGCCTTCGAGTTCTTTCGCAACGAAGCCCTGAACTCCAGGCGCTGGGCGCCTCCCGGCACGACGGCCACGAAAGATCCGCTCGATCGCAACCAGTTCGGCGCCGCGTTAGGCGGCCGCATCGCGCGCGACAAGACGTTCTTCTTCACCAGCTATTCGGGCCTCCGCCAGACGGAAACCTATTATCGGAACACCGCGATTGTGCCGACCGCCGCTGAGCGGGGCGGCGACTTCTCGCAATCGGCGCAGCGGCCACGGGACCCGGCGACCGGCCAGCCGTTCCCGGGCGGCATCATTCCCGCGGCGCGTTTCGATACCGCGGCCAAGACGATTCAGGACCGCTTCGTGCCGCTCTCGAACCTGCCGAATCGCTTTTTCGAGGTCAGCGCGCCCGATCCGCTGAGCACCGACGAGGTGACCTTCAAGCTCGATCACCATCTGTCGCCCACCCGGTCGCTCGCGCTGAGCTTCTTCTATCTGAGCGGCACCGACACGCAGCCGCTCTCGGGCTCCGGCAACATCCCGTGGGTCGATCGCGACTTCAAGTGGAAGCAGCACAACGTCAACATCGCCGACACCTGGACGATCAGCCCGACGATGCTCAACCAGCTGCGGTTTACGTATACGCGGCAGTTCGGCGGGCGCGTCAATAACCCGGCGATCTCACTCGGCGACCTTGGTTCGAATTTCACGATCCAGGGCGATCCGGCGCTGCCACGCCTCACGGTCAGCGGCTATTTCACCGGGCAGACGGCCATCGCCGGTCCGGACGCCGGCAGCGACTACTGGTCGATTCGCGACAGCCTGATCCTCAGCCGCGGCGACCACTCGTTCAAGTTCGGCGGCGAAGTGTCGTACGAGAAGATCGTGCACGACACGCTGCTCGACAACTACGGTGTGTTCACGTTCAACGGCAGCAAGACCGGTAACGCGTATGCGGATTTCCTGCTCGGCCTGCCGGCCACCATGTCGCAGGACGCCCCGGTGCGCAAGCTCGATAACGGCGCGTACTTCAGCTTCTTTGCCCAGGACGATTACCGCGTCCATCCGCGCCTCACGTTGAATCTCGGGTTGCGTTACGACATCCAGATGCCGCTCACCGATCCGCAGAATCGCAAGCTCGCATTCGTGCCGGGCGCCCGATCGCAAGTCTCGCCGAACGCGCCGGAGGGCTTGCTGTTCCCCGGCGACCCCGGCATCAGCGACGGCATCGTCAAGACCGACGTGAATAACATCGCGCCGAGGCTGGGGCTTGCGTGGGATCCGATGGGCGACGGCCGCACGTCGGTCCGCGCGGCGGCGGGCGTGTTCTACGGCAGCATCACCGGCAACGAGTGGAACACCACGGCCGACAATCAGCCGTTTACCGTGCGCCAGTCGATTCCCACGGTCCACACCCTGTCGGATCCGTATCGGAACCTGCCCGGCGGCGTCGGACCATTCCCATTCGAATACAACCCGTCGAGTCCGCGCTTCACCTTCCCGGCGCAGGTGTTTGGCCCGTCGCTCGATTTCGTGTGGCCGAAGACCTACCAGGGCAACGTCACCGTGGAACGGCAACTGGCGCGTGACTTCAGCGTCACGGCGTCGTACGTCACCGCGCTCGGCCGCAATCTGCCGGCGAGCATCGACAAGAACTATCCGGTGTTCGGACCGGGCGCGACGACGGCCAACGTCAACTCGCGCCGTCCGTATCAGCCCGGCAGGCTCGGCGCGGTGCGTGTGCTCGAGTCGATCTTCGCCAGCGACTATCACGCGCTGCAAATGAGCGCCGAGCGCCGTGGGGCGAGCTTCTCCGCGAAGGCGTACTACACCTATGGCCGGGCGGAGGAGGACGTGGACTACCAGGGCGGCGGGCTGCCCGCGGTGCAGAATGCCAACCGGATCGATCTCGAGCGCGGCCGGACCTCCGCGGACCGCCGCCATAGCTTCACCTTCTCCGGCATCTATAACGTCAACCACTTCGGCAGTTCATCGCCGGTCGTCAAGGCGCTCTTGAACGACTGGACCGTCTCGGCCATCGTCACGGTGCAGAGCGGCGCGCCGCTGACGATCGGCGCGGGCCTCGATCGCAACTTCGACGGCCTGACCAACGATCGCGCCGACATCAACGGCAATCCCACGCTCGACAGCGATCGGCCGCGCGAGGAGTTGATCGAGCAGTGGTTCAACACCGCGGTGTTCTCGCGGCCGGAGATTGGCGCCGACGGCACCTCACGGCGCGGCATCGTCGAGGGGCCCGGCTACCGCAATGTGGATCTCGGCGTGTTCCGCGAGATACGCCTGGTCGGGCAGACGCGCCTGCAGGTGCGTTTCGAGGCCACCAACGTGTTCAACATCGTGAACCTGCAGAACCCGGGCACCAACCTGAATGCGCCGGCCACGTTCGGCAAGATTCGGTCGGCCCGCGACATGCGGCGAATTCAGCTTGGCGCGCGCGTTTCGTTCTGATCCCCCGGCTAAAGCCGGGGGCTATACCCGGGCTATCGTTGCACGCGGCCGGAGGCGTCTCCGGCCGCGAGCCGATCGACCTCGTCGACGCTGACACGATTGAAGTCGCCGGGGATGCTGTGCTTCAAGGCGCTCGCCGCCACCGCGAAGCGCAGGCTGTTGGCGGGGGAGCGGCCCGTCACCAATCCATAGATCAAACCGGCCGCAAAACTGTCGCCGCCGCCGATGCGATCGACCAGGCGCAGGTCGTACCGCTGGCTCTGGTGAAACTGATTGGCCGTCCCATCCCACAACACCGCGCTCCAGCCGTTGTCGCTGGCCGACAGACTTTCGCGGAGCGTGATCGCCACCATCGAGGGCCCGAGCTCGCGTGTGATGTGCTGGGCGACCGCGCGGTAGGCGCGGACGTCGAGATGGCCGCTGACCACGTCGGCATTCGCCACGCCGAGGCCGAGCACGGACTGGACGTCTTCTTCGTTGGCGATCACCACGTCGACGTTGGCCATCATCGGCCGCATCACCTGTTGCGCGGCGGCTTCGGTCCATAGCTTCTTGCGGAAGTTCAAGTCGACGCTGATCCGCGCGCCGGCCTGTTTGGCGGCGGCCACCGCTTCGTTGGTACACGCCACCGCATTGGCGCCGAGCGCGGGGGTGATCCCCGTGACATGGAACCACGCGGCGCCGTCGAAGACCTTCGCCCAGTCGATGGTGCCGGGCGTCATCTCGCTGATCGCGGATCTGGCGCGGTCATAGACCACCACCGAGGCGCGCTGGCTCGCGCCGCGTTCGGCAAAGTAGATCCCGACGCGATCCCCGCCGCGCGCGATCGCATCGGTACGCACGCCCTCCGCGCGCAGGACGCGCAGCGCCGCGTCGCCGATCGGATTCTTCGGCAGGCGCGTGACATACCAGCTGTCCAACCCGAACTGCGCCAGGCTCACGGCGACGTTCGCTTCGCCGCCGCCGAAGGTGGCGGCCAGCGACGGGGATTGCAGCAGGCGCTCGAACCCGGGCGGGCTCAAGCGCAGCATGATTTCTCCGAAGCTCACCACTTTTGCCGCCATCATGTGTTTCCGGGTGGCGACTGACGCGCCGCCGCCACGCTGGCCACGATCCGCCGCGCATTGTCGGTGATCACGTCGTAGCGTCCAGCGGCGATGGCTGCGCTGTCGAGGAGTGCCGAGCCGACGCCAACCGCGATGGCGCCGGCGCGGATCCAGTCACCGGCGTTATCGAGCGTGACACCGCCCGTCGGCATCAGCTTGACGTGCGGCAGCGGGGCCATCACGTCTTTCAGGAATCCCGGGCCGAACGTGGTGGCCGGGAAGACTTTCACGACATCAGCGCCCGCGTCCCATGCGTCGAGGATTTCGGTGGGCGTCATGCAGCCGGGCATGGCTGGGACCTCACGCACGTGCGACGCCATGATCAGCTCTTTGCGAAACACCGGGCTGACAATAAATTGAGCGCCGGCGTTGATGGCGCGCGTCACCGTGGCCTTGTCGAGCACCGTGCCGGCGCCGATCAGGAACCCTTTCGGAAGCCTTGGCGCGATCTCGGCGATCATCTCGATCGCCCGCGGCACCGTCATGGTGACTTCGAGCGCGCGCACGCCGCCGGAGGCGATCGCGTCAACCACCGCGCGCAGCCGCGCCGGATCCTGCAACCGGATCACGGCCACAATCCCGAGCGTTTCGATCTGCTGCGTGGCCTCGAAGCGCGTCATCGCGGCGCGCTGCCGGCTTCCAGATCGTGAATCCAGCGATGCGCAGGGTCTTCGTACAGGGCGAGTTGGCGTTGGTCGCCGGCCATGGCCCACAGATAGTACAGGGAATAGCCGGGCGGTGACGAGACCGGGTGATAACCGTACGGCAGCAGCACCGCGTCGCCATCGCGTACCTGGTGCGTCACCGATTCACCCTCCTCGGTGTAGAGCATCTGGTGCCCGAAGCCGTGCGCGGGGCTGACCCTGAAGTAATACACCTCTTCGAGGAACGGCTCGCCGTTCTTGCCGTCGTGCTTGTGCGGCGGATAACTGCTCCAATGCCCGGGCGGGTTGAACGTTTCGCCGACCATCAGCCGCCTGGCATAAGGATCGCGGACAAACAGGTCGTGCACTTCGCGCGCGTAGGTGCCGCGTCCACGCGGATTCACCGCCACGTCGCCGGGGCCGATGAGCGCGACCTGGCCGGCGTCTGTCGACGGCGCCGAGACGAGGACGGCCTCGAGGTCCGTTTCGGCCGTCACCGTCAGCAGCACCCCCGGCGGCACGCACATCGCCGTGGCGCGTTCGGTGAACACGCCGGTGCGCGACACCGTCTTGGTCAGCTCTGGCGTCGCCAAGGTGCCGCGGCCTTCCTGGAGCACGACGATCGTCTCTTCGCCGGGCCGGACGTAGGTGGCGCTGGTGCCGGGGCGCAGGCACAGGCGTGAACTGGTGAGCTCGCGCGCGCCACGGTCCCCGCGCCGCTGCAGCACGTGCAGGCCAGGTTCTCGTGGCACTCTGAACAGCGTCTCACTCAACATGCGCAGACCTCGGCGTGGGTCGAATCTTACCAACCGGCCTCGACGCCCGCCAAAACCCGCCGTTACGTTTGACGGTAATCCGCTTGCCTTCACAGGGCTGGCACTGGAGAATTTGCGGAGCGGAGGATCTGATGAGCCACAGCGAAGGGGTCAGCCGGCGCGCATTCGTCGCCACCGTGGGTGGCGCCGCCGTGGGTGCGGCCGTGGCCGGAGCGACGTCGGTCCGGGCGCAGGCCAGGCGCCGCTACGCGATTGTCGGCACCGGCGACCGCGCCATTGGCATGTGGGGACGGCCGATCGCGCAGCAATACGGCGACGTGGTCGAGTTCGTCGGGCTCTGCGACATCAACCCGCTGCGCGTCGAAGTGGCGAAGAAGGAGATCGGCGTCTCCTGCCCGACCTTCACCAACTTCGAGCAGATGATGGACCAGACGAAGCCGGATCTGCTGATGGTCACCACGGTGGACGGCTATCACAGCGAGTACCTGGTCAAGGCGCTGGACCGTGGCATCGACGCGATCACCGAAAAACCGATGGTCATCGACGAGCAGCAGTGCCAGGCCGTGCTCGACGCCGAAAAGAAGAGCGGCCGCCACATCGCCGTCACGTTCAACTACCGCTACTCGCCGAAGCACCGGACGGTCAAGGAGCTGTTGATGTCGGGTGTCATCGGCAAGGTGACCTCGGTGGATTTCTCCTGGTACCTCGATACGCGGCATGGAGCCGATTATTTCCGGCGCTGGCATCGCCTGCGCTCGAAGAGCGGTTCGCTCTGGGTGCACAAGGCGACGCACCACTTCGATCTGGTGAACTGGTGGCTCGACGCCGACCCGGTCCAGGTGTCCGCCTTCGGCAGTCTCCAGACCTACGGCAAGAACGCGCCGTTCCGCCACACCACGTGCCGCGGCTGCCCGCACCGGGCGAAGTGCCCGTACTTCTGGGACATCACCACCAACCAGAAGCACATGGAACTCTACGTCGGCTGTGAGTCCGCCGACGGCTACCATCGCGACGGCTGCGTCTTCCGGGAGGATGTCGACATCTTCGATACGATGAACGCCATCGTCCGCTACTCGAACGGCGCCACCATGAGCTACTCGCTGAACGCCTTCATGCCGATCGAAGGCAACCGGGTCGCCTTCAACGGCACGCTCGGCCGCATCGAAGTGCGCGACTACGAGCGCCAGTCGTGGCAGCCCGAGGATCCGACGGAAATTTACGTGATGAAAAATTTCGGTCAGCGCGAGAAGGTGGCGCCGGCCGGATCGGTTGCGGGCGGCCACGGCGGCGGCGACACGCGGCTGCGCGATTTGGTGTTCCGCAAGGTCGACGCGCCCGCGCACATGCGGCTGCCGACTTCGCGGGCCGGCGCCATGTCGTGCCTGACGGGGATTGCCGCCCGCAAGAGCGTTGACGAGAACCGTCCGATTCGCATCGCGGACCTGGTGAAATTCTCCTGACCTCGACCACGATGAAGCGGATCGCGGCGGACCTCGGCGTGTCCGTCACGACGATTTCGAAAGTCCTCAACCATCACGCCGACATCGGCCAGGCCACGCGCGCGCGGGTGCTGAAGCGGGTCGAGGAGCTGGGCTACCGCCCGAATGCCGTGGCGCGGAGCTTGAGCCTCAAGCGCACGCACACGGTCGGCATCATCATTCCCGACCTGATGCACTCCTTCTTCGTCGAGATTGTGTCCGGCCTGGAATCGGTGGTGAGTCAACGCGGCTATGGGTTGCTGCTGTGCGCGTCTGGCGAGGATGCGCGCAAGGAGCGGGCGGAAATCGAAATGCTGCGGTCGCGGCAGGTGGACGGCATCGTGCTGGCCTCCGCCAACGCCTCCGGCAACACCGCGCTGCTGCGGGAGCTGACCTCGCTCGGCATCGCGCTGGTGATGATCGATCGCGACGATCATCCCCGCGTGAAGTGTCATCGCGTGCTCACCGACGACGTGGAGGTGGGACGGCTGGCCACCGCGCATCTGGCGGCGCGAGGGTGTCGGGCCATTGCGCACATCACGGGTCCGCCGATCGTTCACGCGCAGCGCCGCGAAGAAGGGTATCGGCGCGCGATTGCGGATGCCGGCATGACACTGAACGGCGCGCATGTCGTCGACGGCGGCTTCATGGAAGCCGACGGCTACCGCGCCATGCAGCAGCTGCTGGCCGCGCGCCCGCGCATCGACGGCGTGTTCGCGGTCAACGATCCCGCCGCCATTGGCGCGATGAGGGCGATCTGGGATGCCGGTTTGCGCGTGCCCGAAGACGTGGCCGTCGTCGGCGCGGGCGATGTGGCCTACAGCGATCTCATCAAGGTGCCGCTGACGACCGTGAAATGGTCGAAGGGTGACGTGGGCCGCTCCGCGGCGGAGTTGATCCTCGACCAGATCGGCGGCCACGGCGAAACGCGGCCCCGCCGCGTGATCATCCCGCCGGAGCTTCTGGTGCGACAGTCAGCATGAAGACCGCCATGCCACGAGGGACTTGAGCTGAAGGCCTACCAGGCCGGGGAATGAACCGTCAGCCGGGTTCGAACGACTTTAGATTCGAGTCGTGGGAGCATGACTCGACGTGGACCAGACACCCGAGCCCCCTCGACGAATACCTGGTTTTACTGAGCCAGGCGGGCTCGACTGACGCCCTGGATGGTCTAGCGCGGCGTTGGACCCCGCGGTTGCTGCGGTCAAGGTGTGGTTCTGGATGGAGCTGCAATGGAACGCCATCATGCGCGAAGTGAAACGGCTTGAGCTCCAGGTGGCGCGTGACGGGTACACAGCGATTTGCCGTAAGCTGGAGCAAGGAGTTCCGACCATGGCAACGCTTGACTGGTCTCAGTGCCCGGCCGTCGAGAGCATCCCTGGCAAGGTGAGTGGCGCCTGGGTGTTCAAGGGCACCCGCCTGCCCGTTGCCACAGTCATCGAGAACCTCGAGGATCTCAGCATCGACGAGGTCATCGAGCAGTTCGAAGTGACGCGCGAGCAGATTGCGGCCGTGCTCGACTTCGTGGCTGCGAGCCTACGCGCCGAGCCCGTTCCTGCCAGTGCTCATCCTCTTTGACCACGGCACGCCCAAGGGGCTGATCCGCGCGCTGGCCGGGCACACGGTCCACACCGCACAGGCCAAGGGCTGGGACACGCTCAGCAACGGCGCTCTCTTGAAGGTCGCGGAGGACGCCGGCTTCGAGGTCCTGGTCACCAGTGACCGTCGCATTCGCTACCAACAGAACCTAGCCGTGCGCCCCATCGCCCTCGTCGTTTTGACAGGGAGCACGAAGTGGTCGCGAGTTCGGCAGCACACAGACCGCATCGCCGCTGCAATCGCCGCCGCGACCCCTGGCAGCTATTCTGAGGTCGAGATCCCATTTGACGCGTAGACCACGTCGTCCCTGCGCTCGGCGACGGAACCACGAGGCGTCTGACTGCTAGTCCTGACGGAGTGCGATCAGGGGATCGACGCGTGAAGCGCGGCTCGGTCGGTGTCAGTCCGAACAGCATGCTGCGGGCGAGGCCGCTCAACGTGAGCGGACGACGGCGCCGATCAGGATGCCGGCCACGACCATGTACGACCAATAAGGCCAAGTCCAGAGAGCACGCATGGCCATACGGCTCTCGCGCGATGACAAATTGAACATTGCTGCACGCGAGCCAGTCAATCATTCCGGGCTGAGAGGGTATCAGACTGTTGGAATCACCGTTCCGTCATGCAGATCTAATGCAGCCGTCAAGTCCGGGTGACGGTCAGCATGGTAGGCTGCGTCGCCGCGAACATCTACAACCGGCGCAGCCGGGCGGATTACGGGCGCCCGAACGACCCGATGGTGGGCGGGAATGGAACCCGCTTCCTTTTTACTCCTCTTTACGTTTTCCGTAAGAGGGGAGCAGGTTCCTGTTGCGTGCCCTCCGCGAAAACGCGCGCCAAGCAGAAAGGTGAGCAGAACGGCGAGCCACCCGCTAACTGATCGAGAAGCCGGCATCGAGATCGAGCGGACGCGCCGGAGTCGAAACGCGCGGCGACGTCCACGGATCGACCGCTTTCTGTGCAAACGTCCGCGCGGTTCCGCTTGCGTGGCGTGCGCAGATGGCTAAGATGCTCTCCGCTCCCGCTCGGATCCCAGCAGCTGACACTCGAGATCCGCGCGGAGCGTGCCGGGCCGGGTACCGGCCGAATCTGCACGATCACCGTGGGGTGCACGGACGAGTCGGGTAACAGCTCATCCGCGAGCGTGGAAGGACGTGCTCTATTCGCCGCGATGATCGTACAATTCCCGTGAGCGGACACCGCGGGACGGCAGCGTGCACGCTGCTCCCGTTGCGCCGGGCGATGGCGCGGGGTAATGGTCATGTACTGGAAGCTCTTGGCCCGTCTGACGGTCGCGTTCCTCTTCCCGATGGCCGGCTGCGCGTCGGGTTCGAGACCCGACACGCTTCCGACTCAGGCCAATGCGTCGTCCGGCATCACCGGGACGACGCGATTCGAAGTCGTCAGCGGGGTGCGTGGAGGAGAGACCACTTCACGGCCCGCGAGCATCGAGTTCGCCATCGCGCCCGTCGACGGGATCACCCCCGCCTACGCGAGGGCGCTCTTCGTGAAGAGCGGCGCGCAGGGTGCGTTCAGGGTCAATCTCTCCCCTTATTGGATCGGCGCCAGCGAGAAGGCGCTCGACTCCAAGCGGTACTCGCCGGGTGAGGCGGTGTTTTCCGAAATGGTCGTCGGCGTTCCCGCCGAAACGTTCGTGACCGTTGCACTCGCCCAGACCGGCTACGCTCCGTAGACGACCATGGTCACCAGAGAGCAGAAAGACGCGCTGGCGCGGGCGCGCGAGGCGCTCCGCGGCAACCCGGACGTCGTATCCGTCGGCATCGGCTACAAGTATCGAGCCGGCCGGCGAACCGACGAAGTGACGATCGTTGTCGGCGTCAGGACGAAGCTGCCCGCGGTCCAGGTTGCGCCCGGGCGCCTCGTGCCCAGCCGCTTCGACGGTGTCCCGACCGACGTGATTCAGTACGGCGAGGTGAAGCCGCACGCGCTCACGTCGCGGCGGCGCCCGTGCCCGCCCGGCTACTCCATCGGACATCCGCAGGTCACCGCCGGAACCCTTGGCGCGTGGGTGTTGCGCGGCCAGGGTTCCGAGCACTACATCCTCTCGAACAACCACGTCATCGCCAACAGCAACGGCGCGACGCTCGGCGACTTCATCCGGCAGCCTGGCACGGCCGACGGCGGCACTGACAACGACCGCTTTGCCCGGCTCACCGAATACGTGCGCATCCGCTTCGACGGCGAGACCAATGGCGGCGGCAATGGCGGCAAGAAGACGGCCGCGTCCTATGCGTGGAAGGCGTGGCAGGCCCCGGCGAACTTCGTCGCGCGGCTCGTGAATTGTCCGTTCCGCCTCGTCGTCATGCCGCAACGCGTCGATCAGCCCTACCCCAACCTCGTCGACGCCGCGGTCGCGCAAGTCATGCTCGAGGAGTGGGTGGATCCCGTGGTCCCGAACGTCGGCGAGATCGCCGGCATCCGCGATCTGCAGCTTGGCGATCGAGTCCAGAAGACCGGCCGGACGACCGAGCACACGCAGGGTATGGTGGAGACGGTGAATGCGGAGGTGCGCGTGGACTACGGTCCCGGCAACGGCACCGCGACCTTCACCGACCAGCTGATCGTCCGGGCCGACACGGGGGAGTTCTCCGCGCCCGGCGATTCCGGTTCCGCCGTTCTGACCGCCGATGCGTTTCTCGGCGGCCTCTTGTTCGCCGGAGGCGAGGGGATCACCATCGTGAACCGCATCGCCAACGTCGTGTCGCTGCTCGGGCTCCGGATCTAGTTGATCTGGACTGTGGCGGCGATGTCCAAGAGCACAAAGCGCATGAAGGCGGCGTTCACGCGATGCGTCAGCATCGCGAGGGCCGTCTCACCTTGAAGACCCACCAGGCTTCGGCTTGAAGCGATCGATAAATACCGAAAGCCCCTCGTTAGTCATTGTCAGTTTGGGAGGCCGTCGGATCTCTGGCGCGGATGCCATTGCCAAAAGACAGAAGGTGGCGTCATCCCACGTGCTCTTGGGCAGCTTGACGCGCTTGAATTCCTCTACCGTGCGCGCGATGTGCCCTTCGACGTGTCTGGATGGCCCCGCCATGAGCGAGCCTGCGGCTCGCCGGTAGGCGGGACGCAGGCGAGTCGAATGGTGAGCCCGCAAGGAATCGAAACCTCAAACCCTGCGATATCCCAGAGTAGCCCCGCCCTCCACCGGAACAATCGTCCCGGTGATGAACGACGCAGCAGGTGACGCCAGAAATGCAATCGCCGCAGCTATGTCGTCTGCGGTCGCAAGGCGTTTCAGCAAATGCATGTCGGCCTGTCCGCGCAGCACCGCGTCCGGATCGGGAAGCGTAGCTGCCCACGACCGCATCAGCGGCGTATCCACGCCGGCCGGGCACACGCAGTTGACCCGGATGCCGTCGGCGGCCAGCTCCAGCGCCAGCGCCTTGGTCATCGACACCAGCGCGCCTTTCGACGCCACGTAGGCGGCGCCGCGATCCTGGCCGACCAGGGCGGTCATCGACGACACCATCACGATCACACCGCGCGAGCGGCGCAGTGCCGGCAACGCGGCGCGGATGGTATAGAACGCACCGTTGACGTTGACCGCGAAGATGCGCTGCCATTCCTCATCGGTGTACTCATCCAGCGCGCGCGCGAAGTGGATGCCGGCGTTGTTGACCACCACGTCGAGGCCGTTCAATTGCGACGCGGCTGATTCGACGGCGCGTGTGACTTCGGCACTGCGGGACACGTCGGCCGTCAGGGCGAGCGCCGATCCCGATGTGAGGCGATTGAGCTCCGCGGCGGCGGCGGCGAGCGCGGCGGCATCACGATCGATCATCGCGACGCGCGCCCCCTCACGGACCATGTGAGCCGCGACGGCCTGCCCGATGCCTTTGGCCGCGCCGGTCACCAGCACGGTCTTGCCGTCGAACGTCACACCTGCTCCTTGGCGCGGACCCGCACCCTTGGGCGCCGACTTGTCCGCCGTAGGCTTGCCGGAGGTGGAAGCCTCGGCGAAGGCGGCTGCGTCGCCACGATGCCCTGGATCTCCGTCGCGGCGTGCCGAACCGCTTCGGCCGGCGAAACTTCACCCGTCATCGCCCGCTGCACGTTCCGCCACAGCGCATCTTCACACTGCGGATACGCCGCAAATCTCGGCGGAATGATCATCGTCTGCTCGGTTTCGGCAAGCAAGCGCCAGCGGTCCGCCACCGCGGGGTCGGCGGCCACCTCCGCGCGCACCGCGGCGAGCGCGCTGGTCCGGCAGGGGATGGCGCCTTGCCGCGCCTCGCCGAGCTGCGACTCGAACGAGGTGAGATGGCGGATGAGCGCCATTGCGGCGTCGGGGTTCTGCGCGGTGCGGGTCACCGCGAACGAGTGGCAGCCGGCGTAGGCGGCGCGGATACCCGCCGGACCGGCGGGCAACAATGCCAGCCCGACGCGATCGGCCACGCGACAGGTGGCCGGATCGCGGTAGAGGTGATAGCTGCCCGGCCAGTCGGACACCATGGCGGCATCACCAGCGCGGAACGAGGCCGAGATGTCGTCGTAATGCCAGTTGCTCAGATCGCGCGGCGTGACCCGGCGCCGCTGGTGCAAGTCGGCGATCTGCGCGACCGCCCAATGCCCGGCCTCGGACGCGAATGCGGGCTGCAGCTCGCGATCGAACAACTGCCCGCCCGCGCTGACGAGCAGCTCGTAGAACATCCCGAACAATCCGGAGTCGCGGCCGGGAAAGAGGAAGCCGTAGAACGCCGGCTCGCCATTCGCCCCGGCCCGCGTCAACGTGGCCGCGGTGTCAAAGAGGCCGGCCCACGTCTCGGGCGGAGTCGCGATCAGGTCACGCCGGAAATGCAGCAGCCGCACGTCGAGGTTGCGCGGAATCTGCAGCAGCCGCCCGTCGATGTGCGACAACTCGGCCGGCCGCGGCAGCAGATCGTCGATCAATTCGGCCGGCGCCAGTTCGTCGAGCGGCCGCAACCACTGCGCCTGCGACGGCGCGTACTTCGTGTGCGTGCCGATCGCATCGAGCGGCGTGCCCGATTCGAACGCGTCCTTCACAAAGGCGTTCAGCTCGGGATGCGGCAGCTTCGCCACGATTTCGACACGCAGGTTGGCGGCGCGTTCAAACTCGGGAATCGCTGCGTAGGCCTGGTCGTACATCGGACCGCCGACCAGGGCAACGCGCACGATCGAGGCGCCGGCCGTCATTGACCGGCGCTCCATCCGCCGTCGATCATCAACGCCGATCCGGTCACGAACGAGGACTCATCACTGGCGAGATACAGCGCCGCGGCGGCAATTTCTTCGGGCCGGCCCATGCGGCCCACGGCCTGCGATGCGGTCATCTCGCGGCGCGCCTGCTCCGGGTCCGGATATTCGGCGAGACGCTTCGCCACAAATGGTGTTTCGACCCGCCCCGGGCAGATGCAGTTGATGCGGAGGCCGGCGAGCGCGTGATCGAGCGCCATGCTTTTGGTCAACCCCACGACGGCGAACTTGCTCGTGCAGTAGGCGACGCGATCGCGAATGCCGACCACGCCGCCGACCGAGGCAATGTTGATGATGCTGCCGGAGCGCCGCTGCAACATCGACGGCACGAAGGCCTTCGAGACGTTGAAGACGCCGCGGACGTTCACCGCGTAGACGCGATCGAGATCGGCGCCATCCGTTTGCACGATCGTGCCGACGTGGCCCACGCCCGCGCAATTGACCAGGATGTCGAGGTGGCCGGCGCCGGCCAGCACCCGTTGTGCCGATTGAGCGCATTGACGCTCGTCCGTGACGTCCAGCCCCAACGCCACGGCGGGTATCCGCGTGCCCTGAATGCCGCTGACCGTGGCGCGCGCGGCGTCTTCGGTACGATCGGTCACGAACACGCGCGCGTTGGCGGCCGCGAACGCCGTCGCAATGGCGGCGCCAATGCCGGACCCCGCTCCCGTGACCAGGGCGATCTTGTTGGTGAGATCGAACATGAAGGCGCGTCAGCGACGTTATGAGTCCGTCGAGACCGTGTCAAGGACGCGTCTGTTACCAGCTGATATTGGTTTCTGTGCCTTCTGCGGCCCTGGGTTTCTGCGCATTCTGTGGCGTAACGCGGAATGGCTTGTGAGGCGGCGGCGGGTAAGGCATAACTGCCATGGATGAAACTGATACGGTTCGGGGACCCTGGCCGCGAGCGGCCGGGCGTGCAGTTGCCCGACGGGACGCGCATCGACGCGTCCGAAGCGGTGCGCGACTACGACGAAGCGTTTTTTGGCGGCGATGGCCTGCCGACCCTGGCGCCATGGCTCTCTCGAGCGGGCGCGACCGCGCCGCGCATTCCCGCCAGCGTACGCTTGGGGCCGCCGATCGCGCGCCCGAGCAAGATCGTTTGCATCGGCTTGAACTTCCGCGATCACGCCGCCGAAAGCGGGATGGAGCCCCCGGCAGAACCGGTGCTGTTTTTCAAGTCGACTTCGTCACTGGCCGGGCCGAACGACGCCGTGATCATCCCGAAAGGCGCATCGAAGCTTGATTGGGAAGTGGAACTCGCGCTCGTGATCGGCCGGCGCGCCGCGCACGTCGAACGCCAGGACGCCGCCGCACACATCGCCGGATTCGTGCTGCACAACGACTATTCTGAGCGCGCCTTTCAACTCGAGCGCGGCGGTCAGTGGGTGAAAGGCAAGAGCGCGGATACGTTCGCGCCGCTCGGCCCCTGGCTGGTGACCGCGGACGAGATCCCGAATCCGCAGCAGTTGCCGATGTGGTTGACGGTGAATGGCGAGACCAAACAGAAGAGCACCACGGCGAACATGATCTTCGACGTCTTCACGCTGGTGAGCTACGTCAGCTGGTTCATGACGTTAGTGCCGGGTGATGTGATCACCACCGGTACTCCGGCCGGTGTTGGCCTGGGCATGAAGCCCGAGCCGAAATACTTGCGTCCCGGCGATGTGGTCGAGCTCGGCATTGACGGGCTCGGCGCCGCAAAACAACAAATCGTTGCCTATGAAGGTGCGTAGCGTGCGTACAGTGCGTAATGTGCGTAGTGTGCTCATTGTGCCTGTGCCGGTGCTGGTGCTCGCCGCATTTGTGGCGGGTTGCCGCAGCGGGCCGGCGTCCGATCGCATCAACATCGCGGTGATTCCGAAAGGCACGTCGCACGTGTTCTGGCAGAGCGTGCACGCGGGTGCGCGGAAGGCCGCCGAGGAGTTGAACGTCGATATCGCGTGGCGCGGCCCGCTGCGCGAAGACGATCGCGACTCACAGGTCTCGGAGGTTGAGAATGCGGTGGCGCGGCGGGTGAGCGGCATTGCGCTGGCGCCGCTTGACGAGGTCGCGCTCGTGGCGCCGGTGGCGAGCGCGCAGCGCAGCGGCGTGCCGGTGGTGATTTTCGATTCCGGCCTCAAGGGCGGAGAGATCGTCAGCTTCGTGGCCACCGATAACGACAAGGGCGGCGAGCTGGCCGGCGAGCACCTCGCGAAAGTGCTGGGCGGCAAAGGGAAAGTGATCCTGATGCGCTACGCCGAAGGCCACGACAGCACGCGGCGGCGCGAAGACGGATTTCTACGCGGCCTGGCGCCGCATCCAGGGATCCAGATCCTCAGCAGCAATCAGCATGTGGGCGCCGATGTGGAGGGCGCCTACAAACGGGCCGAAGCGTTGCTGACGCAATACCAGGCCAACGACGGCACGCTCGGCGTCGATGGCGTATTTGCGCCGAATGAGTCCAGCGCGTTCGCGGTGATGCGGGTGCTGCAGGACAACGGCTGGGATAAGAAGGTGAAGTTCATCGGTTTCGATGCATCCGAGGGACTGCTCGCCGGCCTTCGCGGCGGCGCCATCGAAGCGCTCATCGTTCAGGACCCGGTGCGAATGGGCTATTTGAGCATCGTCACCATGGTGAAGCACCTGCGCGGTGAGCAGGTCGAGAGCCGGATCGATACCGGCGTTCACCTCGTGACGCGCGACATCCTCGATCGGCCCGACATCAAGCAGCTCGTGCAGCCCGATCTGAAATGACCAGCCTGGCACGCCGTAGCCTTGGCGAAGGCGGCCTCGAGATGCGCGGCATCGAGAAACGGTTCGATGCCACCGTCGCGCTGGCAGGCGTCGATCTGGCCGTGGCTCCAGGCGAAGTGTGCGGCCTGATTGGGGAGAACGGCGCCGGCAAGAGCACGTTGATGGCGATTCTGTCTGGCGCGATCGAGCCGGATGCGGGAGCGATGTTCCTCGACGGGCAGCCGTACGCCCCTCGCGACCCGATGACCGCCCGGCGCGCCGGCGTCGCGATGATCTACCAGGAGCTGTCGCTCGCGCCCGACTTGAGCGTGGCCGACAACATTCTGCTCGGCATGGAACCGGCGCGCTCCGGCGTCATTCAGCGCGCGTCCATGAACAGGATTGCGGCCAACGCACTCGCGGAACTGGGACGTCCCGACATCGCACCGGATCGGTTGGCTGGCGATCTTTCGGTGGCGGATCAGCAGCTCGTGGAGATCGCGAGGGCAATCGCCGTCGGCTGCCGCGTGCTGGTGCTCGACGAGCCGACGAGCACGCTGGGCCGTCGCGACGTCGAGCGTCTGTTCGCGCTGATTGCCCGGCTGAAAGCCAGCGGTCATTCGATCGTCTACATTTCTCACTTCATCGAAGAAGTTCGCGAAGTCTGCGATCGCATCGTCGTCTTGCGTGACGGCCGCGTTGCGGGCGGTGGGCCAGCGACGATGGCGGTGGGGGACATCGTGCGGTTGATGGTCGGACGTGAGGTGACGGATCTGTTCCCACGCACGTCCAGGCAGATCGGTGATGCGGTGCTGCAGGTCGAACAGGTGCAACCAGGAACGGCTTCTTTCACGTTGCATCGCGGTGAGATTCTCGGTATCGCGGGGTTGGTTGGCGCGGGCCGCACTGAACTGCTGCGCGCGATCTTCTCGCTCGATCCCGTGCGGTCGGGACACGTTCGCGTCGGTGCCTATTCGGGTGGCTCGTCACCGCATCAGCGATGGCGGCAGGGCGCCGGCATGGTGAGCGAAGACCGCAAGGCCGAAGGTGTGGCTCTTGGACTGGGCGTCGCCGACAACCTGACGCTCACGAAGTTAGAGGGCATGGGACCAGCGTCGCTGGTCATGCCCGGGCAACAACGCTCGGTTGCGGCCCGGTGGATCCGCGATCTCGCGATCAAGTGTGCGTCGCCTGCGCAAGCGGTGGCCGAATTGTCGGGCGGCAACCAGCAGAAGCTGGCCATCGCGCGGCTGCTGCATCACGACGTCGACGTGCTCCTGCTCGACGAGCCGACGCGCGGCATCGATGTGGCGAGCAAGGCGCAGATCTACGCGATCGTCGATGCCCTGGTGGCGGCGGAGCAGCCGGCCGGCCGCTCGCCGAAGGCCGTCCTTCTCGTGAGCAGCTACCTTCCGGAGCTGCTCGGCTTGTGCGATCGGATCGCGGTGATGCGGCGCGGCCGCCTGGGCGAGCCGCGCCCGGCCTCCGAATGGAACGAGCATTCCCTGATGCTCGCGGCGACGGGCACAGAGACCGCGGCATGATGCCGCGCATCCTGAGGGGCGCGGGCGGCCCCGTTCTCGGGCTGTTCTTCGTCGCGGTGATCTTCGGCATCCTGATCGGCGCGCGCTTCTTTCTTCCCGCGAATCTCGAGCTCGTCGCGCGCCAGACCGCCATTGTCGCGGCCGCCGCGCTTGGCATGACGGTGATCATCGTCTCGGGCGGCATCGATCTCTCGGTCGGCTCAGTCGTCGCGCTGACGACGGTCGTAATCGCACTGTTGCTCGGCCAGGGCTGGTCGCCGCTGGCCGCCGCGCTTGCCGGCGTCATGTCGGCCGCCGTGTGCGGCCTGATCAACGGCCTCCTGATCACCGGCCTCCGCGTGGTTCCTTTCATCGTGACGCTGGGGACGATGATTCTGGTGCGAGGGGCGGCGAAGGGCTTCGCCGACGAGCGCCGCATCGAGGCGCCGCAGACGTGGCTCAACGATCTGCTGCGCACGACGGCGCCAGATGACCGCGGCCTGCTTCCGGCCGGCGTCTGGCTGGTGTTGCTGTTGGCCCTGCTGGTTGGCGGGTTGCTTCGCTACACGCGTTTCGGCCGCCACGTGTTCGCAATCGGCTCCAACGAGCGCACCGCGCGGTTGTGCGGCGTCGCCGTACCACGAACCAAGATCCTGATTTACACGATTGGCGCAATTTTCGCCGGCGTCGCAGGCGTGCTTCAGTTCTCCCGGCTCTCGGTCGGCGATCCAACCGTAGCCGAGGGCCTGGAGCTCGACGTGATCGCGGCGGTGATCATCGGCGGCGGCAGTCTTGCGGGCGGGCGCGGCACCGTATTCGGCACGCTGCTTGGCGCCACGACCATGGCCGTGATCCAAATCGGCTGCGCGCAGAAGGGCTATCCGAACTGGGTTCAGCAGATCGTCACCGGCGCGATCATCGTGTTCGCCGTGGCGCTCGACCGCTGGCGGCAAGGAAGGCAGACGGCGTGAAGATCGTCGACCTCGAAATTCTCGATCTGCGATTCCCAACGGCGCGGGCCGCGATCGGCACCGATGCCATGCATCCGGATCCCGATTACTCGGCCGCCTATGTGATTCTGAAAACCGAAAGCGGTCGCGAAGGTCATGGCCTGACCTTCACCATCGGCCGCGGCAACGAGATTTGCGCCGCCGCGATCGAGGCATTTCGTCACCACGTGGTCGGCCGCACGCTCGCCGATCTCACCAACGATCCGGGTGCCTTCTGGCGCGAGCTGGCCGGCGATTCGCAGTTGCGCTGGCTTGGGCCGGAGAAGGGTGTCATCCACATCTCGATGGCGGCGATCGTCAACGCGGTGTGGGATCTTTACGCCAAGGCCGAGCGCAAGCCGGTGTGGAAGCTACTGGCCGACATGACGCCGGCGCAAATCGTTCGCTGCATCGATTTCCGCTACATCACCGATGCGTTGACGCCGGACGAGGCGATCGACCTATTGGATCGTCAGCGATCGACGAAGGCCGACCGCGAGCGGACGCTACTGCAGTCCGGCTACCCGGCGTATACGACCTCCGCGGGCTGGATTGGCTACACCGACGATCGCATTCGCAAGGCGTGCCGCGACGCCATCGACGCCGGATGGACGCACTTCAAGGTCAAGGTCGGCGCCAGCCCCGAGGACGATGACAAGCGGGTCGGGCTCGTGCGCGAGGCCATCGGTCCCGATCGGACATTGATGATCGACGCCAATCAACGGTGGGAGGTGGCGGAAGCCATCGATCGCGTCCGCGCCCTATCGAAATTCAACCTGCTCTGGATCGAAGAGCCGACCAGCCCTGACGATGTGTTGGGGCACGCCACCATCGCGCGAGCGGTCGCCCCGGTGGGCGTGGCCACCGGCGAGCATTGCGCGAATCGGGTGCTGTTCAAACAACTGCTGCAGGCGAAGGCGATCAGCTTCTGTCAGATCGACAGCTGCCGGCTTGGCGGCGTCAACGAGAACCTCGCCGTGATCCTGATGGCGGCAAAGTTCGGCGTCCCCGTGTGTCCGCACGCCGGCGGCGTCGGGCTCTGCGAGCTCGTGCAGCACCTGTCGATGTTCGACTTCATCGCGGTGGCGGGCACGATGGAGAATCGCGTGACCGAGTTCGTCGATCACTTGCACGAGCACTTTGTCGATCCGGTCGTGATCGAGAATGCCCGCTACATGCCGCCGCTCTCGCCCGGGTATTCGGCGG
This sequence comes from uncultured Acidobacterium sp., assembly GCA_964513235.1. GTDB lineage: Bacteria > Acidobacteriota > Vicinamibacteria > Vicinamibacterales > UBA2999 > 12-FULL-67-14b. The sequence continues at coordinate 2,967 of CAZEMI010000115.1, read as the reverse complement.
AGATAAAACCGGACTCACGCCGGCGATATCAGTTCCCAACCGGCGATGCCTGGACCTGAACCAGACCTGTTAACCTCCGAGGCCTGGCCGGCGTAGAGTAGATACGTTGAGCGACGGCTGAGCACCGCGAGAGACACATGCTGCAGGACTACAAGCTCGGAATCCGGATGCTCCTGAAATACCCGGGCCTGACGATCGCGGGCGGGTTGGCGCTCGCCATTGCGATCGGGGTTGGCGCAGGCTATTACGACCTGATCGGCAAGGTCCTGGCGCCGGCGATTCCGCTGCCCGAAGGCGACCGCCTCGTCCTGATCGAGACGCAGAACACCCTGACGAACGCGCCCGAGCCGCGCGTCGTGCGCGACTTCCTCGAATGGCGGCGCGATCTGCAGACGATCGAAGAGCTGGGGGCGTACCGCACGGACACTCAAAATCTCATCATCGGCAACGCGGCTCCCGTGCCAATCCAGATGGCGGAGCTCACCGCCGCCGCGTTTGGCACGGCACGTGTCCCTCCCTTGCTCGGTCGCGCCCTGCTCGACTCCGACGACATGCCGGGAGCACCCAGCGTGGTCGTACTCGGGTACGACGTGTGGCAGCGCTCCCTTGGCGGCCGGCAGGACGTCGTCGGGTCGGTCGTGAACCTGGGGAACACGCCGGCGACCGTGATCGGTGTGATGCCCGATGGTTTCGGGTACCCGGTCAACCACGACGCCTGGACGCCACTGCCGTTGCGCGCCTCGTACGGCGCGCTCGAGGGTGGTGCGATCACCGTCATCGGCCGGCTGGCGCCTGGCGTCACGCGGGAGCAGGCGGACGCCGAGCTGCGCGTGCGTGGCGAACGGGCGGCTGCGGCGCTTCCGGCGACGCACCAGCATCTCCGGCCGCGCGTGATGCAACTCGGCGGAGACGCTGATGTTGCCGACATCGCGCAGCTCGCGGTGAGGAACCTCCCGGTGTTGATGGTGCTGATGATCGCCTGCCTGAGCGTCGGCACGCTGATCTACGCAAGGACGGCGACACGAGAGGGGGAAATCGCCGTGCGGTCCGCGCTCGGCGCCAGCCGCGGGCGCATCATCGCTCAACTCTTCGTGGAGGCCCTCGTGCTCGCATCGGTCGCGGCTGCGGTCGGTCTCATCGCCGCCGACCGGGCGGTAACGTGGGGGATCGAAAACCTCGGCGAAGCTCCGTTCTGGATGACTCCTGGCTTGCGGCTCACGACGATCTTGTATGCCAGCTGCCTCGCGGTCGCCAGCGCCGCGATGTTGTCATTCCTGCCGGCGCTGAAAGTCACACGAGCGCGCATGCAACCGCATTTGGCGAACCTGGGCACCGGTGGCGCCACCCTGCGCTTCGGCCGCGTCTGGACGGGCGCGATGATCGCGCAAGTCGCGCTGACGGCCATCGGCATCCCAATCGCCATGGAGACCGCAAGCCAAGTGATGCGCAAGGTGAACATTCGCGCAGAATTTCCAAGTCGAGAGTATCTCGCTGCGCGCATCGATCTGGACCGCCCATTCGGGGAAGAGGCCACGCCGGCCTTCGAGGCGCGGCGGGCGCAGACCTTCGCGGCGCTCGAGCGGCGCCTCGCACAAGAACCTGGCGTGGTCGCGGTCACGTTCGCCGACCGCGCACCGGGGTCATTGCCGGAGTTTCGGCGCGCAGACGTCGAGATCTCGCCCGGTGCCGCGTCGACGTTCGACTACGGGTTTGGGACAGCGGCGGTGGGCCCGGAGTTCTTCGAAATATTCGACCGCCCAATTGTCATCGGCCGGGCGTTCCACTCGGGCGATCGGAGTCCCGCGGCCCGAACGGTGATCGTCAATGAAGCGTTCGTGCGCGGCTTTCGAAGCCGCGGGGAAAGCGGGTCGCCGATCGGCGCGCGCCTGCGGTATGCCGATCGATCGGCCGCGTCAGAGGCGGACCAGTGGTTCGAGATCGTCGGCGTCGTGCGCGACCTCGGCCTGAACCCTGACGACGAGGGCAACGAGTCCGCGTGTGTCTTTCACGCTGCGTCGGCGGGAACCGTCTCTGCGCTCGTGATGAGTGCACGCATGCGCGGCAATCCGGGCACACTCGCCGCGCGTCTTCCGGTCATTGCCGCAGATGTTGATGCCAGATTGCACGTCCAGGACGCGCAGCCACTTAATGAATGGATCCGGGAGCGGGATCTCAGCCTGGCCATGCAAGCCGGCGCGCTGACGGGGGTAACCTTGCTCGTCCTGTTCCTGTCGGCGCTGGGAATTTTCTCGCTGATGTCGGTCAGCGTCTCGCGGCGGACGCGCGAGATCGGGTTGCGCGCGGCGCTCGGCGCCAACCCGCGCCAGGTGCTTGCCGGCATCCTGTCCCGCGCCGTCGCGCTGATGGGGAGCGGCATTGCAGCGGGAGCTGCGCTGCTGCTGTTGTCCCTCGCGCTCGGCCTGGGACCCTCGGGTGAACCTGCGAAAGACATTGCGCTCTTCGCCGGGTATCTTGGCGTGACCTCCGCGGTGATGCTCGCCGCGTGCCTGCTCGCCTGCATCGCGCCCGCCAGACGCGCGCTGAGGATCAATCCAACCGACGCACTGAGGGAGGCCTGAACATCATTTCACCGCGAAGACCCACACCTGTCCGCCTTCCGGCACGTCGGGGAATTCACCGCGCTTGATTCCTTCGAGTCGCCGCTGCATGGCGCGCGCGTCGATGCCCCAGCCGGACTGGACGGCGATGTACTGCGTGCCATCCACCATGAACGATGACGGTTGGCCGATCACACCGGACTGCGTTTGAATCTGCCACAGCACTTTGCCGGTGGCCGCGTCGAAGGCACGGAACATCCGATCGTGCGTGCCGCCGCTGAACACCAGCCCGCCGCCGGTCGTCAGGATCGGCCCCCAGTTCGTCGAGCCGGGAAAGGTGTGCGTCCACACGCGCGCGCCCGTGTCGACATTCCACGCCTGCACCTCGCCGATGTGATCGGCGCCCGGT
>CAZEMI010000114.1:0-18724 GCA_964513235.1 uncultured Acidobacterium sp. | reverse complement strand
TGTCCGTCGGCGCTCGGGATCGGATCGCCATGCGGATCGAACTCGGGGCGGCCCAGCATCTCGTCGATGCGTTCGATCAGCCGATCCGACACCACGTGTTCCATCTGTTCCGCATCGTCGTGGACCTCGTCCCACGTCATGCCCATCACCTGGACCAGGAACAACTCGATCAGGCGATGGCGGCGTAACACGCGCGCGGCCAGCTTTTCGCCGGCGCTGGTCAGGCGTACGCCGTTGTAGGGCTCGTAGACCACGAGCCCGGACTCGGACAGGGCCTTGACCATGGTGGTGGCGGTGCCCGGGGCGATGCCCAATGCCGACGCCAGTTGACCCATCGGGACCAGTTTCTGGCCTGCGACCAAATGGGTCTCGCCGACGAAGATCGCCTTCAGGTAGTTTTCTACGGTGCTCGACGGAAGCATTGAGTTTTCAGTATGTTACCAAACTGTTTGCCGGCCCGACATTGACTTTTAGCCACAACATCTATTATGATTTTGATCACTCAAAATTAATCCATGGATTTCACGGATTACTTGGATAACTGATGGTCTGGTTTCTCGCTCTCATCGTGATCGCCCTCGCGGTGTTGATGCCGAATTACGGCGTGGCCGCGCGGGTGCGGATCTATCGCGCCGCGCGGGTTCGCGAGCGTACCGAGAACGCGCTCAAGCACCTCCTTCGACAAGCGACCGACGGTCACTCCGCGTCGTTCCAATCATTGAAGGGTGAGCTCGGGCTCAGCGATCGGGTGTTGTTGGAACTGACCGAGCGGCTCGAACGCGAAGGCCTCATTCACAGCGACGGCACGCACCTCAAACTCACCACCGAAGGTGAGCGCGTGGCGCTGCACGTGTTGCGCGCGCATCGCCTCTGGGAGGTCTATCTCGCCGAAGAGCTCGGCATGCCGCTCGACCGCGTGCACGTCGAAGCCGAACGCCAGGAACATCATCTCAACCGGCAACAGCTCGATCGATTGTCGGCGGCGATGGGACATCCGGAAGTCGATCCCCACGGCGATCCCATTCCGGCCGAGGGAGGGCCGATCCCCGAAGCGCCGGGCACCGCCCTGACCGCGTGGCCGCTCGCGACGCCCGCGCGCATCGTGCATCTCGAAGACGAGCCGCCGCTCGCCTTTGCGGAGCTCACCGCCGAGGGCCTCCGCCTCGGACAACCGGTGCGGGTCATCGAGCGCACGCCGTCGCGCATCGTGCTCAGCGACGGCGAAAACGAATACCGGCTGTCGCCGATGCTCGCGGCCAACGTACACGTGGCCGCGGCCACCACCGAACCGCGCGCCGCGCTCGAGGGCGTGATGCCGTTGACCGATCTGCCGTCGGGCACCCCCGCCCACATCGTTGCGCTCGATCCCGCGTTCCGCGGCTTCGCCCGGCGCCGTCTGCTGGATCTCGGCTTCACGCCTGGCGCGCGGATTCGCAGCGAGCTGGCCACCTTCACCGGTGATCCGCGCGCCTATCGGCTGCGCGGCACCACCATTGCCCTTCGGCGCGAGCAGTCCGATCGCGTGCTCGTGAAGGCCGTTGAGGGAGGGCGCTGATGGCCGCCGACGCGCAGGCGTGCGACACCTGTCCCATGCACACCGAGATGGCGCAGCTGGGCGCCGCCGTCGGCGGTTTTGATTCGGTGATCGCGCTGGCCGGCAATCCGAACACCGGCAAGTCGACGTTGTTCAACGCCCTCACGGGCCTCAAACAGCACACCGGCAACTGGCCCGGCAAGACCGTGACCCGCGCCGAAGGCGCGTTCCAGTTCGGCGGCAAACGCTACAAGCTCGTCGACCTGCCGGGCACGTATTCGCTGCTCTCCGCGTCGGAAGATGAAGAGGTGGCGAGGAACTTCCTGCTGTTTGGACGACCGGACTGCACGGTGGTGGTCGTGGATGCGAGCGCGCTCGAGCGCAACCTGTATCTCGTGCTGCAGGTGCTCGAGATTACGGATCGGGTGGTGGTGGCCGTCAATCTGATGGATGAAGCGAAGCGTCGCGGCATCGAGGTGGACGCGCGCTCGCTGTCTCGCGATCTCGGCGTGCCGGCCGTGCCGATCGTGGCGCGCACCAGCGAGAACGTGATGGGGTTGTTGCAGGAAGTGGCCAACGTCGCATCCGGTGAAACGGTGACCAAACCGCTGCGTTCCAGGGGCACGCCTGAATTCGAGCGCGCGGTCATGAAGCTGGTGCCGATGATCGAAGCCGCCGCCCCGGGCGTGCCCAACGCGCGCTGGATTGCGATTCGACTGCTTGACGGTGATGCGTCGGTGGAGGAAGCGCTGACGACGGGACGTCTCGCCGAGCTCGTGGCCAAACAGCAAACACCCGATCAGCGGTTCAGCCGCAAGATCGCGCTGCAGGGGGCGCAATGACGGCCATAGAAGGCACAATAGACACCAGGGCCACAGCAGGCGCAGAGGGCACTGATGACTGAACGTGTCATCACCCCGGCCGACATCATTCGCGAAGCCGGCGCGCTGCGCCGCTCGCTCACCAGCGGTTTCCGCGAGGAAGTCGTGACCTCGCTCTACGGTGAAGTGGAGCGCGTGTGGCGGCGTGCCGTTCGCGATGACGACTCGCGTCCGCTCGAGCTCGATCAGCGGATCGATCGCATCGTCACGTCGCGCTGGCTCGGCCTCCCGTTGATGCTCCTGATCCTCGCGGTGGTGTTCTGGCTCACCATCGTCGGCGCGAACGTGCCGTCGGCGATGCTGGCCTCGGGGCTGTTCGCCGTCGAGGACTGGGCGGCGGCGCTGTTCACCAGCTGGGGCTCACCCTGGTGGCTCACCGGGTTCATCTGGCACGGCGTGTTCCGCGGCCTGGCGTGGGTGATCAGCGTGATGCTGCCGCCGATGGCGATCTTCTTTCCGCTGTTCACGATCCTCGAAGACCTCGGCTACCTGCCGCGCGTGGCCTTCAATCTCGATTACCTGTTCAAGCGCGCCGGCGCGCACGGCAAGCAGGCGCTGTCGATGGCGATGGGCTTCGGCTGCAATGCCGCCGGGATCATTGCCACGCGGGTGATCGATTCGCCGCGCGAGCGGCTGGTGGCGATTCTCACCAACAACTTCGTGCCGTGTAACGGCCGGTTCCCGACGCTGATCATGCTGGCGACGGTGTTCGTGGCCGCGGCGTTTCCACCCGCGGTGGCATCGCTGGTGGCCGCCGGATCGGTGCTGGCCATCGTGGTGCTGGGCGCGATCTTCACGTTCGCGGTGTCGTGGGTGCTGACGCGCACGATCCTGCGTGGTGAAGCCTCCGCATTCACGCTGGAGCTTCCGCCGTACCGCCGGCCCAGCTTCTTGCGCATCGCCTACACCTCGCTGATCGATCGCACGTTGTTCGTGCTATGGCGCGCGATCCTCACCGCGGCCCCGGCCGGCGCGGTGATCTGGCTGCTGGCGAACATTTCCTTCGAGGGCGTGAGCCTGGCCACGCGCATTGCCGACGCGCTCAATCCGCTGGGCTGGGCGATCGGTCTCGACGGCGTCATCCTGCTGGCGTACATCATCGCCATCCCGGCCAACGAGATCGTCGTCCCGACAATGCTGATGGTCTACATGGCGCAGGGCATGATGACCGAGCTCGATTCGATGGACGGCCTGCGCGCGCTGCTGGTCGATCAGCACGGCTGGACGCTGCTGACCGCGGTGAACCTGATGCTGTTCGCGCTGCTGCACAACCCGTGTGCGACGACCATCATCACGATCTACAAGGAAACCCTCAGCGCCAAGTGGGCCACCATCGGCGCCCTGATGCCGCTCGCGCTCGGATTCATCGTCTGCTTCATCACCGCGACCGTGTGGCGCCTCATCTTCTGAGCCTGCCGCGTGTCACTGGACGACGCGTTTCAAACACCGCAATCCAAACGGCGGTACGTCCGCCAGCTGTTCGCGACCATCGCCGATCGCTACGACCTGATCACGCGGGTGCTGTCGTACGGCCAGGATGCGCGCTGGAAGGCCAGGCTGGTGTCGATGGCCGAGGTGCGCGCCGGCGATCGCGCGCTGGATCTGGCGTGCGGCACCGGCGACATCGCGTTTGCGGTCGCCGCCCGCGGTGCGACTGCGGTGGGCCTCGACATCACGCATCGCATGCTCCAGCTCGCGCAGGCAAAATCTACGGCCGCGCGATTCATCACCGGTGACATGACCAGCCTGCCATTTCGATCGGCCTCGTTCGATCTCGTCACCACCGGGTATGGCTTGCGCAACGTTCCGGATCTCGACGCGGCGATCGACGAGATCGCGCGCGTGCTGCGGCCGGGGGGACGGTTGCTGTCGCTCGACTTCAACCGGCCCGAGTCGGCCGTGGCTCGCGCCGCCTATCTCACCTATCTCACCGCCGTGGGCGCGACGCTTGGCTGGCTCCTGCATGGCGACCCCGACACCTACCGCTACATTCCCGCGTCGATCCGCCGCTATCCGGGCGCGCGCGGCGTTGCGGATAGAATGGAGCAGCGCGGTTTTTCCAGGGTCCGAATCGTGCCCTTGTTGTTCGGCTTGATGACCCTCCACGCAGCCGAACGGCCGCAGATTGACGCAGATTAGGCACCGATTACGGCTAAACGTTCCACCGTGACTAACCGATGAAACGTGATGAAACATCAGGAAACGTGTGCCGTTTTGTGCAGCTGTTGACGTATGGCCCTAGTTGAATCACTCCTCTCCGCGATCGTTCGCGCCGATGGCGACGCGCTGGTCATGCACGTCGGAGAGCGGCCGTACGTCGTGGCAGGGACGGCCACCATCAACATCTCGACGCACGGGCTGACGCTCGAAATGATGACCGGCATGCTGTCGCAGCTGCTGCCGGCCGATGGCCTGGTCTCGCTCGAGGAGTTCGGCGCCGTCGAACATCGGCTCAACGACATCGGCGACGATCGCTTCAACTGCGTGGCGGCCCGCGGTGGTGACGATATCTGGATCGAGATCCGCCGCCGCCGCAACAAGTCCGACGCCGCCGTCGCCGCTCGGCCGCCGGAACCGTTCCCGATTCTCGAGACGGCAGCCCCACCGGTTGCAGCGCCGATTCCGGCACACGTCGCCGCCGCCGAAGCTGCCGCGGAAGAAGCACGCCGGCGCGCCGCCGAGGCCGCTGCGGAAGAACGCCGTCTCGTTGCTGAAGCTGCGGCGGTGGAGGAAGAACGCCGTCTCGCGGAAGCTGAAGAGGCCGCGGTTCAGGAAGAACGCCGTCTTGCCGCGGAAGCTGCCGCGATCGAAGAACGCCGTCGGGCCGCTGAGGCTGCCGAAGCAGAACAACGCCGTCGCGTTGCCGAGGCCGCGGCGGAAGGAGCACGCCGGCTCGCCGCTGAGGCCGCCGCCGCGGAAGAGCGGCGTGTCGCGGCTCAAGCAGCCGCGGAAGAACAACAGCGCAGCGCCGCGGCAGAGGCCGCCGCAGCCGTCGAAGAAGAACGGCGTCGCGCTGAGGCCGCGGCCGAAGAGCAACGCCGGCGGTCCGCCGAGGCCGCGGCGCTGCAGGCCGCATTAGAGAAGGCGAGGGCCCTGGTTCCCGAGTTCACGGCGCCCGAGCCGCCCCAGCCCGACCTGATGGCCGGCGCAGCGGTCGAGCTGATTGACGACGATCCCCCCTACGCTCAGGAGGGCCCTGTTGAGCTACGGCGGGGCAAGCCGATCGAGCAGGTCGATGAACCTGCGGTCGAACCGACCATGGCGGCGGAGATCATTCCAACGCCTCCGCTTCCAGTGACCGAAGTCCAAACCAAACCCTTGGAAGCCGCCTCCGCTCCAGAGCCTGACGAGCTGCGGCGCGCCGAGCCCGTGGAACCTGTGGAACCAGCGGTCCCGGCTGGTGTCTTGCTTCCCATGACCCGGACCGTGCGCATCGAAGTGCCGCCGCGCATTCCGGCATCGCGGTCGTCCGATATCGAGCGTTTGCTGCGCATCGCGGCGGCGCGAGGCGCGTCGGCGTTGTTCCTGACGTCGGAATCGTGTCCCCACATGCGCGTCGACGGCGACATTCGACAGCTCGAGAACGAGGCGATGCTGACGCGCTCGGATGTCGAAGCGGCGATTGTCGAAATCGCTCCCGAGACCGCGCGCCAAAGCAACGCCATGGGCGAGGCCACCGAGTGGCTCAAGGAATATCCGGAGCTTGGCCGCATCCGCTGCACCACCTTCACCGATCATCGCGGCCCCGGCCTGATGTTGAGGATGATCGCGACCCGGGCGGCCACCGCGGAGCAGCTGGGTCTGTCGCGCGAAGTGCAGGCGCTGGCGACCGAACCGCAAGGACTGGTGCTGGTCGCCGGCCCGCGCGCCAGCGGCAAGTCCACGCTGATGTCGGCGCTGGTCGACCTGGTCAATCGCCAGCGCGCCGAGTTCGTGATCACGCTGGAACGGCAGATTCGACTGGTTCACGACAACAAGGCGGCGCTGGTCAGCCAGCGCGAGATTCGCGGCGGTGCCGACGAAGCGTTGGCGGCGGCGCGTTCGGCGCTGCGCGAAGGACCGGACGTGCTGGTGGTCGACGATCTGATCTCGGCGCACATGGTGCCGTTGCTCCTCACCGCGGCCTCTGAGGGCCGATTGGTGTTCGTCTCGATCGCCTCCCCGTCCACGACGGATGCCGTGCAGCGGTTCGTCGAGCTGGCGGCGCCAGAAATGCGTAGCGCCGTGCAAAGCGCGATGGCCGAATCGTTCCGAGGCGCGGTGGCGCAGGTGCTGCTCAAGAAGACCGGCGGCGGTCTGGTGGCCGCGCGTGAAGTGCTGCTCGCCACGGCTCCGGTGTCGCGCGTGATCGGCGAAGGCCAGCTCGCCCAGCTGCCGCATGCGCTCGAGAGCGGCCGCAAGCACGGCATGGTGTCGTTCGCCGAAACGCTGATCGAGTACGTGCGATCGGGCACGGTGGACGTGCGCGAAGCCTTCCGCAAGGCGCCCGACCGCGATCGCTTGATGTCGGGCCTCAAGCGCGAAGGCATCGACACGAGCCTCGTCGAGCGCCTAGCGTAATTTTTCCGGATCCCGGATCCCGGATCCCGGATCCCGGTACAATCGTGAGATGGCCGACGTCGCGATCGTCCGTAAGCGCATCCGTGCTGAAATCGACAAGGTGCGGCGCGATCAGGCCGACCGGCGCTCCCGCGTGGCCGAGGCGACCGCCGCGTACGAACACTTCCTGCAGAACGCCGCGATTCCCGTCTTTCGCATGTTCGCCAACATCCTCAAGGCCGAAGGGCTGAACTTCGAGGTGATGACGCCGTCAGGCGGCGTGCGTTTGCAGTCGGAACGTCATCGCGACGACGCGATCGAGATGGAGCTGGATACCACCGCCGATCCGCCGCAGCCGCTCGTGACGGTTACGCGCGCCCGCGGCAGCCGCATTGTCCAATCCGAGCGCACCATCAAGGGTAGCAACCCCCTGGCACAGCTGACCGAGGACGACGTGATCGAGATGTTGTTGGACGAGATGCGGCCGTGGCTGCGGTAAGGACCGGTTCCAGAGGTTCCAAGGGTTCCAAGAGTTCCAAGCGTTTGGTTCGCCCGGGTTTTGCGGTTCGTCCGAAGGGCCGGAATGTGGTTGTCATTCCCGGCCCAGTCTTTTTTTCGTTGAAGGATGAAGATCAATTCTTCATTTGGCTTTCCTCGTTGCGAACGTTCCAGGAGGTGAGAGGCGAGGGGTGGGAATTGGCGATTACGTTCCGAACATCACGGTTAGGCTTCGCCGAATCCTGCGAACTCATCGCGATTGTTCGTCGTGATCACATCGACCGCCGTAGCCTGCGCGCCCTGTTTGCATCAGCGAAGAAACGTGACCCACGGCCATACTGGTTCAAAGAAGTATTTGGACGATCCGCTCTATAGCACCCAGAACCAAACCTTTGGAACCCTTGGAACATCTGGAACCATTGGAACCCTTAGACGACACGTTTTTCCTTGAGCCTTGCGATCGTCGCCGCGTCATAGCCGATTTCCCTTAACACCGCATCCGTGTGCTGGCCGAGCACCGGCGGCGGCGTCCGCACGCTCGCGGGATCCTTCGACAACTTGATCGGCGCGCCGATCACGCGCGTGGCGCCGATGGTGGGGTGCAGCAAGGTCTCGATCATGTTGCGCGCGGCCAGTTGCGGGTCGCTCAACATCTGGCCGATGTCGCGGACTTCACCGTTGGCGACGCCCGCGGCGTTGAGCCGCGCGATCCATTCGGCGCAGGTCGCGGTGCGGAATAGGCGATCGATCGGCGGCCGCATCGCGTCGTAGTTGGCCATGCGGTCCTTGTTGGTCGTGAACCGCGCGTCGTTGGCCAGTTCGGGCAGGCCCATCACCGCGCAGAACCGCTTCCAGATCTCGTCGTTGCCCACCGCAATCACGATCTCGCCGTCTTGCGTCGTGAACGTCTCGTACGGTGCGATGGTGGCGTGACGGTTGCCTTGCCGTTTCGGGGTCTCGCCGGTGGCGAACCAGTTGGCGGCCTGGTAGGTGAGAAGCGCCGCCGTGGTGTCGAGCATGCCGATGTCGACGCGCTGGCCGTGCCCGGATCGCTCGCGCGCAAGAAGAGCGGCGGTGATGCCTTGCGCGCAGTACAACCCCGACACCATGTCGGTAATCGCCACGCCGAGGCGATACCCCGGACGATCGGCATCACCGGTCACGCTCATCAGCCCGCCTTCGGCCTGCATCACCGCGTCATAGCCGGCCTCACTTCGCCGCGGCCCGGTCTGTCCGTAACCCGAGATCGATGCGTAGACCAGGCGCGGGAACTTCTCGCGGAGCGCCTCCCATCCGAAGCCGGCGCGGTCGAGCGTGCCTGGCCGGAAATTTTCGACGAGCACGTCGGCCTTCGCGATCAGGCGCCCGAGGATCTCGCGCCCCTCGGCCGGCTTGAAGTCCAGCGTCACGCTTTCCTTGTTGCGATTGATGCTGAGGAAGTAAGCGCTCTCGGCGCCCACAAACGGCGGTCCCCAATGCCGCGTGTCGTCGCCCTTGCCCGGATGTTCCACCTTCACGATGCGCGCGCCCAGGTCGCCGAGCACCATCGTGCAATAGGGACCCGACAGCACCCGCGTGAGATCGAGGACGGTAAACCCTGCCAACGGTCCGTTCATCAGATGTCTTTGAGCCGTTGCGAAATGCGCGCGAGATCGGTCAGCAGCGCGTACGCCGTTTGGGTGAGGTTGCCGGAGCGCTGTACGATGCCGATCTCGCCGAGCAGGTCGGTGTGAAGATAGAGCGCGTTCTGTACATCGCCGACGCCGGCCAGTGGATCGGTGTGATCGAGCACCTCCGGTTCGACGCGCGCCTTCACCTTGCCGCCCTGCCGCGTCGCCGACGCCACCAGCCGAATCCGTTTGTTGCGGCCAACCGCTTCACGCACGTCGGCGCCGGTGAGGTCGCGAATGCCCACGCGCGTCACGTGGTGCGGCGTCACGATGCTGCCCATCAGCACGTTGACCAGCGCCGCGGTCTTCGCCGCCGCATCCCAGCCGTCGACGTCGAGTGAGGGATCGGCTTCGGCAATGCCGCGCGCCTGCATCTCGGCCAGCGCCTGGTCGAACTCCTTGCCGCGCTCGAGCTCCGACAGGATGAAGTTGCACGTCGTGTTGATCACCCCGCGAAACCCTTCGACCGCCACCGCCGGCATGGTTTCGCGAACCAGGTTGAACACCGGCACGCCGTCCATCACCACGCCTTCGAAGAAGAAGATGCGATCCACCGATTCGGCCAGCGCCTCGAGCTCGTGGTACGCAAACGCGACCGGTCCCTTGTTGGCGGTGACGACGTGCGCCTGGCCTTCGAGCGCGGCGCGGACGTGGGATGCCGCCGGCTCGCCGCGATCGATATCGAGCACGGTCGTCTCGATCACCACCAGCCGGCCCTCCGCCGCATCGTCGGCCAGCAGGTCCGTAACCTGGCGAATCACGTCGATGCCGCTGCGCTCGCGAGGGGCGGCATCGAGCCGGTCGAGCGACTGGTTTGCTTCCACGGTGGTGAGCGCCCGGCGCGTGTCGATGCCGGCCGCGTCAACGACGCTGCCGTGATGCCGCGTCGAGATGCCGACCACCTTCCAGGTGAAGTCGAGCCGATCCGCGGTTTCGCCGAGGAGCCTGATGAAGCGCCGCGCGACGTTGCCGAACCCGATCAGGACGAGCGACAGCTCGGGCTGGTTCATGAAGCGGGTGCAACGGGTGCTACCGACGACAGCAGCTCGCGCAGCCGATCGAGGCCGGCGCGGTTGTACTCGGGAGGCTCGCCGAAGCCGAGACGAAGGTACCCGTCCATCCCGAAGTGATCGCCGGGGACGATCAGCACGCTCTTCTCCTCGCGCAGGCGAGTGACGAGCGTCGTCGAATTGATCGGATAGTCGTAGCGCACGTAGACGATGGCGCCGGCTTCGGGCTTGATCCAGTGGAAGCCGCCCGCCTCGCGCAGCCACTCCTCCATGAGCGGCAGGTTGCGGCGCAGGATGCCGCGGGTGCGCTCGAACAGCCGCGCCCGCCGCTCGGGCGCCAGCGCCACGCGCGCGAGCCGATCGCTCAGGGCGCCCGGCGCGATCGTCACGTAATCGTGGTACGACCACAGCGACGCGATCAATGGCGGCGGACCGGCAATCCAGCCGATGCGCAGGCCGGGCAGTCCATAGGCTTTCGACAATCCGCTGGTGATGATGGCGCGCGGCGAGCGGCCCCACATCGACGCGGTCTCCTGGCCATCGAGCTCCGCGCCGCGATACACCTCGTCCGAGAGAATCCAGGCGCCATGCCGGTCGGCGACCTTCGCAATGGCGTCGAGCTCGGTGGAGGTCAGGCGCGTGCCCGTGGGATTGTTCGGGTTGCAGATCACGATCATCTTCGTGCGCGAGGAGACCAGACCCTCGAGCGCGTCGAGATCGACGCGCCAGCGTCCGGCGTCGCGATCCTCGACGAGGCGCCATTCGCGGATCGTGCCGCCAAACGCGCGCGACAGGCCCCATGTCTGCATGTAGTTCGGCACCAGCATCACCACCTCGTCGCCCTGTTCGATCAGGTTGAACGTGGTGATGAAGTTGGCTTCCGACCCGCCGTTGGTGACTTCAATGTGGTCGGTGCCCGCGCCGGGATACATCGCCGCGACCGCCCGGCGAAGCTCACTCGTGCCGTTGGATTGCGTGTAGACCAGCGGTTGATCCAGCAGACCTTCGAGTCCCTCGGAGTCTTCTACCAGCTCCCGGGGCGTGAGCGGCCGCACGCCGCTTTCCGAGAGATTGAACTCCACCAGGTTTTCGTAGGTGGATTGCATGCGTTCCATCTCGAAGCGTTCGAGTTTCATGCCGGCAGTTTATATTACGCTCGACTGAGATGAAGGAGGACCCGATCCCGCGGTTCGCGCGCGTGCCGGCCGGCGAATTTTCGATGGGGTCGGACGATGGCGCTGACGACGAGCGGCCGAGCCACCGCGTGCACGTGGACGCGTATTTCGCCTCCGCCCACCCGATTACCGTCGACCAGTACGCCGAGTTCGCGAAGGAGACCGGACACGGCGCGCCCGGCGTGCGCGATCTCCCCCGGTTGGTCACGCCGGCCCAAGAGTCGTCGTTTCGCGATCTCGCAGCGCCGTACGTCTGGCGCGGCGGCGAGCCGCCGCGCGATCGCGCGATGCACCCGGTCACGCTGGTCACGCACGCCGACGCCACCGCCTATTGCCGCTGGTTGAGCGGCCGGGTCGGCCGCCTGGTGCGCCTGCCCACTGAGGCCGAATGGGAACGCGCGGCGCGCGGCGATTTGGAGCGGGCACGTTATCCCTGGGGCGATGACGTCGATGCCTCACGTGCGAACTTCCTCCCCGATCCGGCGTTGAAGCGTCATCGCGGCACACGCCCGGTGGGCTGCTACTCGCCCAACGGCCTGCAGCTCTACGACATGGCCGGCAACGTCTGGCAATGGGTCGCCGACTGGTATCGAGCTGATACGTATCGCGTCGAAGAGCGCCGCAACCCTCGCGGTCCCGGCAGCGGCACGCTGCGCATCGTGCGCGGCGGCTCATGGGTGACGCACGACGTGGATCAGCTTCGCTGCGCGCATCGCCACAAGGTCCCGCCCGACACTTACGCGTACAGCATCGGCTTTCGTGTGGTGTACTCGGATGATGGGTCTCAACAACCTGAGGCGTAGGGTCCTGGGTCTTGGGACTTGGGTCTTGGGGTACCGATCATGAAAATGCTTGGCGTTCTTATCTCCTGCCTGATGTGTTCCGCGACGACGTTCGCGCAAACGCCGGCATCCGATCCCCCGGCCATCGTCGTCTCCGGCGAAGGCACCGTCAAAGCCACTCCCGATCAGGCGTGGGTGCGCATCGGAGCGGAAAGCCGATCGAAGAATTCGAAAGACGCGCAGCAGCGGAACGCCGACGTGATGACCGCGGTCCAGCAGAAGCTCGCGTCGCTCGGGATTCCGAAAGACGCGATCAAGACCGTGGGCATCGATCTGCAGCTCGAGTTCGATTACCGGGATGGCAAGCAGACGCCGCGCGGCTACGTGGCGCGCAACACCATCGAAGTGCGCATCGACGATCTCGCGAAGGTGGGCGACGCGCTCGATGCGGCCGTGGCCTCCGGCGCGACGACGATCCATGGGCTGCGATTTGATGTGAAGGCGAGAGAGACCATCGAAAGGGAGGCGTTGACCAGCGCCGTCGGCAACGCGATGGCGAAGGCCAACGCGATCGCGGCCGGCGCCAAACGCGGCGTCGATCGCATCCTGCGCATCGAAGAAACGTTCACCGGCGGCGGGCCGCAGCCGATGATGGAACGTGCGGTGATGATGAGAGCGGCGGAGGCGACGACGCCGATCGAGGCGGGCGAGATCGAAATCCGCGCGCAGGTGCGTCTGACGGTGGCGATCAGATAACCCGCCGTATAGCCCCCGCCTTTAGGCGGGGGCTAGCTGAGACTAGCCCACAGATACCACGACGCCACCGATCGATACGGCCGCCACGTTTCGCCCATCTTGCGCAGCCGCTTGGCGTCGGGCCGTTTCCTCAAGCCGTAGGCGCGATGCACCGCGTTCATCAGTCCCAGGTCGTCGGCCGGCAGAATGTCGGGCCGTCCCAGCCTGAACATCAGAAAGATTTCCGCCGTCCAGCGGCCGATGCCTTTCACGCCCACCAACTGCCGCATGACTTCTTCGTCGGGATGTTTGGTCAGGCCCGGCAGATCGAGGCGGCCGTCGAGCACGCGCGCGGCCAGGTCCTTGATGAAGCCTACTTTCGGCCGGCTGAAACCGACGCCGCGTATCTCGTCGTCGGTCAGTGTCATCACACGCTCTGGGGACGGTCTGCGGTCGGGCGGGAACAGGTCGCAGAACCGCCGGAAAATAGTGTCGGCGGCTTTGGTCGAGAGCTGCTGGGACGCAATCGACATGCACAGCGCTTCGAACGGATCCTTCGGTGCAACGGCGTGCAGCTCGCAGGGTCCGACACGCTTGATGATGGCGGCGAGCGTTGGATCGGTACGCATCAGATGGCGCCGCGCCGGCTGGTAATCGGCCTGCATGCGCAACAGGATAAGTTAAAGTAAGGCCCTGGTAGTCGGACATGGCGATTCCCACGTTTACGGCCAGCGTCACTTCCTCGATCGTCGATCTCGTCGGCGACACGCCGCTCATCCGCTTGCGGAAGATCGAGCGCGACATCCCCGGGGTCGAGTTGTATGCGAAGGCCGAGTGGAAGAATCCCGGCGGCTCGGTGAAGGATCGGCCGGCGCTGCGGATGATCCATGAGGGGATCGCCTCCGGGCAGCTGACGCCGGGCAAGATCATCCTCGATGCGACGTCGGGGAATACCGGCATCGCCTACGGGATGATGGGCGCGGCGATGGGCTACGGGGTCACGCTGTGCGTGCCCGAGAACGTGACGCCGGAACGCAAGCGCATCCTGCGCGCGTATGGCGCCGAGATGGTGTTCACCAATCCGCTCGAAGGATCGGACGGCGCCATTCGCACGGCGCAGCGGATGAACGAGGAGAGCCCCGGCAAGTACTTCTACGCCGATCAATACAACAACCCGTTCAACTGGCGATCGCACTACGACACGACGGCCCCGGAGATCATCCGCCAGACCGGCGGCCGGCTCACCCACTTCGTGGCCGGCCTCGGCACGAGCGGCACGTTTGTCGGCGCGGGCCGCCGCTTGCGGGAAGTGAACGACCGCATCGTGCTCGTGTCGGTGCAACCCGATTCGCCGTTGCACGGCCTCGAAGGCCTGAAGCACATGGAGTCGGCGATCGTGCCGGGCATTTACGATCCGGCGCTCGCCGACGAGGACGTTCGGGTCGGCACCGAAGAGGCGTACGAGATGACGCGGCGCCTCGCGCATGAGGAAGGTTTGCTGGTCGGGATTTCGAGCGGCGCGAACCTCGCCGGCGCGCTGAAGGTGGCGCGCGAGAACGCGATCGTGGTGGTGGTGTTGTGCGACGGCGGCGAACGCTACCTGTCGGAGCGCTTCTGGGAGAACCCACCCGAAGGCGCGCTCATCGGCGGCACGAATTGATGGCGCTGGTGCTGACACCAACCACTGATGCGGCGATTCGGGCGCACGGGCGGGACGCGTTCCCTCACGAGTGCTGCGGGGCGCTGCTCGGCCGCGATCGCATGGTGACGGAAGCCTTCGCGCTGCCGAATACCACCGAAGAAGGCCCGCGGCGGCGCTTCCTGGTGCGGCCCGACGATTACCGGGTGGCCGAGAAGCGCGCGCGGGACACGGGAATGGATTTGCTCGGCTTCTATCATTCGCATCCCGATCACCCGGCCAAGCCGTCGCAATTCGATCTCGACCATGCCTGGCCGTCGTTCTCCTACGTGATCGTCTCGGTGATGGCAGGGAGTGACGAGCGCTTGACGTCCTGGCAGCTGAAGGAAGATCGGTCGGCTTTTGAGGAAGAAGCTGTAGAAATTAAAAGCTAAAAATCAAAATCTAAAAATTGAAAAACATGGCGACCAAGATCCTCATCCCCACACCGCTCCGGCCGTTTGTCGAGAGGCAGGATGCCGTCGAGATCGACGGCGCAACAATTGCCGAACTCTTGCAGAATCTGACGACGAAGTACAGCGGGCTTAAACAACATTTATACGCACCCGACGGCAAGCTTCGCAGTTTCGTCAACATCTACGTCAACGACGATGACATCCGCTATCTGCAGAAGGACCAGACGCCGCTGAAGCAGGGCGACACCGTGAGCATCATTCCGTCGGTGGCCGGCGGCGCTCCGTCGATGACCGAAACGCTGCCGGAGCTCTCCGGCGACGAGATCAAGCGCTATAGCCGGCACCTGATCATGCCGGAGGTGGGCGTCGAGGGGCAGCGCAAGCTGAAGGCCGCGAAGGTGCTGTGCATCGGCGCGGGCGGGCTCGGCTCTCCGGCGGCGATGTACCTCGCCGCGGCGGGCATCGGCACCATCGGCATTGTCGACTTCGACGTGGTCGACTTCAGCAACCTGCAGCGCCAGTTGCTGCACGGCACCCCGGATGTGGGGCGGTCGAAGCTGGCGTCGGCGAAGGACCGCCTCAACGCGCTCAATCCGAACGTGCAGATCGACACCTACGAGGAAGCGTTGACGTCGGCCAACGCCCTGCGCCTGTTCGAGCCGTACGACGTGATCCTCGACGGCACCGACAATTTTCCGACCCGCTATCTGGTGAACGACGCGTGCGTGTTGACCGGGAAGCCGAATGCCTACGGGAGCATCTTCCGCTTCGAAGGACAGGCGTCGGTGTTCGGGACCAAGGAAGGCCCCTGCTATCGCTGTCTCTATCCGGAACCGCCGCCGCCGGGGCTGGTGCCGAGCTGCGCCGAAGGCGGCGTGTTCGGCGTGCTGCCGGGCATCATCGGCGTGATCCAGGCCACCGAGACGATCAAGCTCGTGCTCGGCGTCGGCGAGCCGCTCATCGGCCGCTTCCTGATCTACGACGCGTTGCGCATGCGCTTCCGCGAGTTGAAGCTGCGCAAGGATGCCGATTGCCCGGTGTGCGGCACGCACCCGACGGTGACCAGGTTGATTGACTACGAGCAGTTCTGCGGCGTGGCGCCGCACCAGGTTGCCGCAGCCGCAGCGCCGGCAACCTCGGCTGATGCGCTCACCTCCCGCGAGTTGAAGGCGGAGCTCGATCGCGGCGAGGTGCTCACGATCATCGACGTGCGCGAGCCGCAGGAATACCAGATCAACCGCATTCCCGGCTCGGTTCTGATCCCGCTCGGCGACCTGCCGAAGCGCTACGTGGAGCTCGACCCGAACGCCAACCTGGTCACCCAATGCAAGTCGGGCATGCGCAGCGCCAAAGCCCAGGAATTCCTTCGTTCTAAGGGGTTTACGAGGGTCCGAAACCTGACCGGCGGCGTCCTGGGGTGGATTGACCAGGTGGATGGCAGCCAGCCTAAGTACTAGCGCTGAATCTGTTGATCTGGTGATCTGGTGATCTGGTGATCTGGTGATCTGGTGATCTGGTGATCTGGTGATCTGAGAACCCAGGTCAATAGATCACCAGCTCATCAGATCAACAGATTCCCGTATTTTGCGACCCCGTCTCAGAATGCATCCCCGACTTGCCTGGTCCTACATGGCGGGCTAATATAGGACTACCGTGGTCGTATATGCCCCGTTCGACTCGCGGCAGGCTGGCAGCCAAATATGCTCAGACTTTCCAAGAAATCCGATTACGCGCTGATTGCAATGAAGCACCTGGCCATGCGTCCGGACGGCGGCGGTTCGTCGAGCGCGCGCGAGATTTCCGAGTCGTACGACATTCCGCTCGAGCTGCTGGCGAAGGTGCTGCAGCGCCTGGTGCGCGCGCGGCTGCTGGTCTCGGTGCAGGGCACGCGCGGCGGTTACCGGCTTTCGCGCCACGCGTCGGCGATCTCGGTGGCCGATGTGATCCAGGCCGTGGATGGCCCGGTCACCGTGACCGCGTGCTCGGAAGACGACCACAACTGCGACCAGTACACGAAGTGCAGCATTCGCGACCCGCTCTGGAAAATCAAGAACCGCATTCTCGATGCGCTCAACACGGTGAGCGTGGCGGAGATGGCCGCGGATACCGAGCCGGCGCCGCCGTCGCCGACCACGCATACGGTGAGCCGAATGGTGTTTGTGCCTCCCATTGGAGAGGGAAGGTCTTGAGGTCTTAGGGTCTTAGGGTCTTAGGGCAAAAGCTCTTGCCTTGGGACCCTGGGACCCTAAGACCCTAGGACCCTAGGACCCTAGGACCTGAGGATCATGGAAATGATTTATCTCGATCACCATGCCACGACCCCGGTCGATGCGCGTGTGCTCGAGGCCATGCTGCCGTTTTTCACCGAGCGGTTCGGGAACGCGGCCAGCAAGCAGCATCGCTTCGGCTGGGACGCCCATGACGCCGTCGAGCGCGCCCGCAAGCAGGTGGCGGCGCTCATTGGCGCGGGCAGCAGGGCGATCGTGTTCACG
Source organism: uncultured Acidobacterium sp. (assembly GCA_964513235.1). Lineage (GTDB taxonomy): Bacteria > Acidobacteriota > Vicinamibacteria > Vicinamibacterales > UBA2999 > 12-FULL-67-14b. The sequence continues at coordinate 1,314 of CAZEMI010000114.1, read as the reverse complement.
AGCGGCGCCACCGAGGCCAATAACCTCGCCATCAAGGGCGCGGCGAAGGCGCGGCGCGCGGAGCGCAATCACCTGGTGACGGTCACCACCGAGCACCAAGCGGTGCTCGACCCGATGACCCGGCTCGCCGAGGACGGCTGGCGCATCACGGTCGTGCCGGTGAAGGCGTCGGGGTTGATCGATCTCGCGGTGCTCGAGCGCGTGGTGACCGAGCAGACGGCGCTGGTGAGCGTGATGGCGGCGAACAACGAGATTGGCGTGGTGCAGCCGATCAAGCAGGCGGCGGCCATCGCGCACGCGAAAGGCGCGTGGTTCCACACCGACGCGGTGCAGGCCGCGGGCCGTGTGGCCTTCGACGTGGAGGCGCTCGACGTCGACTTCGCGTCGCTGACGGCCCACAAGATCTACGGGCCGAAGGGCGTGGGCGCGTTGTATGTGCGCCGGGACCGGCCCTCCTCCGCCAAACCTGCGGCGGGCAGCCGCGGCGTCGCGATCGGCGCCGAAATCGACGGTGGCGGTCACGAGCGCGGCATGCGGTCGGGCACGTTGAACGTGCCGGGGATTGTCGGATTCGGGCGCGCCGCGGAACTTGCACGTGCGGAAATGGCGGTCGAAGCCACGCGCGTCGGCGAACTGCGCGATCGGCTGCTCGAAGGGTTGCGGGCGAAGACCGACGGGATGACGGTGAACGGCGCGATGCACGCGCGACTGCCCGGCAACCTGAACGTGAGTTTCGCCGGGATTGATGGGGAAGCGCTGTTGGTGAGCCTTGACGACCTCGCGGTGTCGTCGGGCGCGGCCTGCACCCAGGCGGAGCCATCGCACGTGTTGATGGCATTGGGGTTGTCGAAGGATCAGGCGCTGGCGTCGCTGCGGTTCGGGATCGGTAGAACGACGACCATGGCCGACGTGGACTACGCGGCGGAGAAAGTGAGCGACGTGGTCTCACGACTTCGCCAGATGTCGCCGGTGTAGCGGCTTGCAGTCCGCCTTCGCTCTCGCACGTCTCGCGAGCGACGGCGGATCGTACAGGGTTTGGAAACGATGATTGAGATTACCGAGAGCGCTGCAAGAGTGATTCGCAAGCAGCTCGAGAAAAATCAGCAGCCCGAAGGCGGCCTGCGGATCGCCGTGAAAGCCGGGGGCTGCTCGGGTTTCAGCTACACCTTCGCGTGGGACACGGCGGCACGCGACACCGATCTGGTGTTCGAAGGCGCCGACGGCGCGAAGGTGTTCGTCGATCCACGCAGCCTGAAGTTACTGGACGGCACGGTGCTCGATTTCGACGAGCACAACCTGCTGGCCACGAGTTTC
>CAZEMI010000113.1:0-27290 GCA_964513235.1 uncultured Acidobacterium sp. | reverse complement strand
ACCATCGAGCTGGCCGCATCGGTGGTCCAGACGTTGCCTTGCGGATCGATTCGAATGGCGTGCGGCGTCGTGTATAAACCTTGGCCCCACGAACGGACGATCTTGCCGTTGCGATCGACGACGACCACGGGGTCGGCGTTCTCACCACGCTGCAGAAGATAGATGAGGCCGTCGGGTCCGGCCGCTACCCACGACACCATGCCGAGCGCCCAGCCTGGCGTGGCCGGAGCGGTGACGTCGAGCGGCCCGGATTGCAGAGGCAGCTTCGGCGCCTGTTTCACGATCTCGCGCAAGGCGGCATTCTGCGCGTCCATCCGCGCCCGCTCTTCGGGAGACAGGCCGGCCGGGTTCTGGAACCAGAGCGGGGCCATGGCCAGGGCGACAACGGCGACACGGTATGCCATGCGCGGGAAGGTATCACGGCCTGCCCTGAGCGAATGGCCCGGTGGCGTAGACACCGAGCCATGAGTCGAAGGGAGGTGTATGATCGCTTCGCAATTCCGGCCCGAGGGTGCATGAATAAAGCGGCTCTGACCATCCTGCTCACCGTTTCGTGCGTAGCCTGGGTCGAAGTGGCCACGGCTCCCATTTCCAATGCACCGCAGTCGTCCACGCGCGTTGCGCCGCCGCAGCATGTCACCACATTCGTGGAGACGCACTGCGTGGCCTGCCATAACGATCGCGCGCTGACCGGCGGCCTGAGCCTGAGTGCCGACACGTTTGCCTCGCTCGCCGGCAGGACCGAAACCTGGGAAAAAGTTCTCCATAAGATCCGAACCGGGCAGATGCCACCGGCGAACCGGCCGCGGCCAGGCACGGCCGACACCAACGCGGTCACCACGTGGCTGCAGACCACGCTCGACGCCGCCGCCGATCGCGATCCGCACCCGGGTCGCGTCGGCGCGCATCGTTTGAATCGTACGGAATACACGAACGCAGTTCGCGACCTGTTCGCGCTGCATATCGATGCGGCAGCGCTGCTGCTGCCGGATGAAGCAGACGAGGGGTTCGACAACGTGGCCGCGAGCCTGGCGTTGTCGCCGTCGCATCTCGAGCGCTATCTCGCCGCGGCGCGGCACATCAGCCGCATGGCGGTCGGCGATCGCTCTTCGGACACGACCGCGACGTCCCAGGTGTATCGCGTGCCAAGACTCCTCGAACAAGACGGGCGCGTTGATGAAGACCTGCCATTCGGATCGCGCGGCGGGCTGGCGGTGCGCCACCACTTCGCGCGCGACGGCGAATATGCCTTCAGGGTACGCCTGCGCCGGCAGATCTACGACTACATCATCGGCATGCGCAGCCCGCAGCAGCTCGACCTGCGTCTCGATGGCAAATTAATCAAACGCCTCACTGTGGGCGGTGACGCCAGGGGCACGCCGGGACCGCTGACGTGGAACGGCGAGATCGTCGGCGAGACCGAATACGAGTTGTACATGCACGCCGCGGATGCGGGCCTCGAGGTCCGCGTGCCGGTGACGGCCGGCGTGCACCAGGTGTCGGCATCATTCGTCGATAGTCCCTGGGAGCCGGAAGGCGTCACGCAACCGCGGCAGGTGGATTTCGGCCGAGGCTCCGACGAACACTTCGATGGCTATGCAGCCGTCGACACGGTCACCATTCGCGGACCGTATGCCCCTGGTGGTCCGGGCGACACACCCAGCCGCCGCGCAGTGTTTTCTTGCCGGCCCTCCGGGCCGGCGGTCAAAGTCGCATCGCCCTCGAGCGCCGCGGACGAATCGTGCGCGCGCCGCATCCTCACCACGCTAGCCCGCCGCGCCTATCGGCGGACCCCGGCCGCTCACGAGATCGACACGCTGCTGACGTTCTATCGATCCGGATCGAAGCAGGGCGGATTCCCACCCCACGACGCAAAGTCCGCGTCGTGGGGGCCCCGGTTCGAAGAAGGTGTTCGTTCCGCGATCGAGCGCATGCTCGTCAGCTTCAACTTCCTGTTCCGCATCCAGGCGCCGCCTTCGCCAAGGCTTCGGCGCCCAGGCCCCGGCAGGGCCGCCGCGGGCGCTGCGTATCGGTTGAGCGACGTCGACCTGGCCTCGCGTCTCTCGTTCTTCTTGTGGAGCACCATTCCCGACGATCAGCTGCTGACGCTGGCGAGTCGTGGCCGCCTCAGTCAACCGGCCGTCCTCGAACAACAAGTCCGTCGCATGCTCGCCGACCCGCGCTCCCGCGCGCTGGCCGACAACTTCGCCGGTCAGTGGCTGACGCTGCGCAAGGCGGCGGCGTTTCAGCCCGACCTGCTGGCCAACCCGGACTTTGACGAAAACCTTCGTGACGCCTTCGTGAAAGAAGGGCAACTCCTGGTCGACAGCCAGCTGCGCGCCGACCGGAGCATCGTGGAGCTGGTCACCGCCAACTATTCGTTCCTCAACGAACGGCTCGCCCGTCACTACGGCGTGCCCAATGTGTATGGCGAGCGATTCCGCCGCGTCACCTTCACCGACGGCGTGCGCGGCGGTGTGCTGGGTCTTGGCGGCGTCCTGATGGTCACGTCGTATCCCGATCGCACGGCGCCGGTCTCGCGCGGGTTGTGGGTGCTGGACAATCTGCTGGGCATGCCGCCCCCGCCGCCGCCAGGGAATGTGCCGGACCTCGAAGAGGCGGGCGAAGACGGACGCAAGCGATCGATGCGGGAGCAGATGGAAATCCACCGCCGCAATCCCGCCTGCGCGGCCTGTCATGTGCGCATGGATCCGCTCGGCTTTGCGATGGAGCAGTTCGACCCGATCGGCAAATGGCGCACCACGAGTGCCGGCCTCCCGATCGATCCGTCGGCGACGTTCCCCGACGGGACGCGCATCGACGGTGTGAAAGGTGTGCGCACGCTGGTCTCGAGCCGGCGCGATCAATATGTCGAAACCTTCACGGCGAAGCTGCTGACGTATGCGCTGGGGCGGCTGGTGGATTATCGCGATCAGCCCGCCATTCGCAAGATCGCGCGCGAGGCCGCCGCGCAGGATCATCGCTGGTCGGCCATCATTTCGGGGATCGTCAAGAGCGCGCCGTTCCGCATGACCGCGGCCACCGATTGACACCGATTAGACGCCGATACTCGGACAAGGAGAAACGCTGATGTTCATCACCAAGAGGCGTCTGTCGCGCCGCACCGTGCTCCGAGGCATGGGCGCCACGGTGGCGCTGCCGCTGCTCGATTCGATGGTGCCGGCCATGACCGCGCTCGCGCAGACGGCGGCGAAGCCCGTGACGAGGTTCGGCGCCGTCTACGTGCCCAACGGCGTGATTCCCGCGCAGTGGTACCCGGCCACCGAGGGCGCAGCGTTCGAGTTCACGCCCACGCTCAAGCCGCTCGAGCCGTTTCGCGATCGCCTGCTCGTGGTCAGCGGTCTCGACAGCGTGCCGCCGCCGCCACCGGGCGAGCGCCAGTTCAACAATCACGCCGACGCCAGCACGCGCTTCCTGACCGATACCACGCCCGGCCGCGCGGTTCGCGCCGGCATTTCGGTGGATCAGTTGATCGCCAAGGCCGCCGGCCAGGACACGGCGCTCCCGTCTCTCGAGATCGCGCTCGAATCGGTGGACTCCGGCGCGACCTGCGACTTCGGACGCAGCTGCGTGTATACCGGCACCATTTCATGGGCCGGCCCGGAATCCCCGTTGCCGATGGAACAGTCGCCCAGCGCCGCGTTCGAGCGCCTGTTCGGAGACAGTGCCACCACCGATGCCGGGGCGCGGCGTGCCCGGATGCGCGAGCGCGAAAGCATTCTCGATTCGCTGGTGAGCGAAGTGGCGATCCTCGGCGGCCGCGTCAGCCCGGCCGATCGATCGAAGATCTCGGGCTACCTCGACAGCGTTCGCGACGTCGAGCGGCGCATCGCCCGCGCCATTGCGCACAACGCCGAGGTGCCGGTGGTGAACCGGCCCGCCGACAGTCCCGAGTCGTTCGCCGAGCACGCGAAGTTGATGTTCGATCTGCAGCTGCTGGCGTTCCAGGGCGACGTGACGCGCGTCGCCACGTTCATGATCGGCCGCGAATTCAGCGGCCGCACCTACCCCGAGATCGGCGTGCCCGACGCGCATCATCCGATCTCGCATCACCGCCGCGATCCCGCGCGCATGGAGAAGTGCGCGAAGATCAATCACTATCACGTGCAGCTGTTCTCCTACTTCGTCGACAAGATGCAGCAGACGCCCGATGGCGATGGCTCGCTGCTCGATCACGCCGCGATCCTGTACGGCGCCGGCATGAGCGAGGGCAACGGCCATATTCCCCTGAACCTGCCGATCCTATTGGTCGGCGGCGGCAGCGGGCAGTTAAAGGGCGGCCGTCACATCAAGGCCCCGGCGGGTACGCCGCTCGCGAACCTGCACGTCACGATGCTCAACAAGCTCGGTGTGGCCACCGAACGCCACGGCAACAGTACCGGCGCGTTCAACATCGATTGATCGGGGCGCGTTTGTGATCGGCTGGAGATTCTGTCGCCGCTTGTGCGGCTCGGTCATTGCCGCTTCGCTCGTGGTGGCGGTGGTCGCCGCGGCTGGCGTTCAGCCGCTGGTGCAGGCGGCCAAGCGCAATGATGTGGCGGCGGTGCGAGCGTTGTTGAAACAGCGTGCCGACGCCAATGCCACCGAAGGCGACGGCGCCACGGCGCTCCATTGGGCGGCGTATCACGGCAACGTCGACATCCTCAGCCTCTTGATCGGCGGCGGCGCGAAAGCCGATGCCGCCAACGATCTGGCGATCACGCCTCTCGCGATCGCCGCCGATAACGCCCACGCCCCCATCGTCGAACGGTTGCTCGAACTGGGCGCGGATCCGAACGCCGCGTCTGAGACCGGTGTCACGCCGTTGATGCGCGCGGCACGGACTGGCAGCACCGCCGCGGTGCGCGCGTTGCTGGCCCGGAATGCCAACGTCAACGCCGCTGAAAGCGAACGCAAGCAGACGCCGTTGATGTGGGCCGTGTCGCAGCGTCACTCCGAGATCGTGAAACTGCTGCTCGATCGCGGCGCCGACGTGCGCGCGCGAACCGCCGTGCGGACATTGACGGTGATGCTCGACCAGGGTCCGCCGGGTGTGAAGACCGCGAAGGAGCACGCCCACCAGATCGAGGCGGGCGGCAGCACGGCGCTGCTGTTCGCGGCGTCCAGCGGTGATGTCGAATCCGCCCGCGTGCTGCTTGATCGTGGCGCCGACGTGAACGACGCCGCCGCCGACGGCAATTCGGCGCTGGTGTTGGCGGCGTTTACCGGCAATGGGTCAGTGGCCCGGTTGCTGCTCGAGCGCGGCGCCGACCCCAACGCCGCTGGCGCCGGCTACGCCGCGCTGCATGCCGCGGTGCTGCGTGGCGATGGGGAGACGGTGAAGGCCCTCCTCGCCAAGGGTGCGAATCCCAACGCGCGATTGACCAAGGGCAGTCCGGTGCGCCGTTTCGGATCGCAATGGGCGTTGACCAATGCGTGGACTGGCGCAACACCGCTGTTTGTTGCCACCGTGTATCTCGAGATGGATCTGATGCGGATGCTGCTGGCCGGCGGGGCATCGGCATCGCTGGCGTTGTCGAACGGCACGCCTCCGCTGCTCGTGGCCGCGGGCGCCGCAGTGCCTCGCGAGGTGCGGCCGTCCGATGTGGCGCGGCTTGGCATCCAGGACTCCGACACGCCAGACATTCCGCGTCCCGAAAGCGACCTGGTCGCGGCGTCACAACTGCTGCTCGATCACGGCGCCTCTGTCAGCGACGTCAACGCTGCCGGCGATACGGCGCTACATGCCGCCGCGACCGCGGCGCTGCCAGGTGTGATTCAACTGCTGGTCAATCGCGGCGCCGTGCTCGACGCCACGAACAAGGCAGGGCAGACGCCGCTGGCGTTAACGCTGCCGCGCGAAACGCGCGGATCTCAGCGTCCGGACGCCGCCGAGCGCGCCGCCCGGGCCAAGGCCGCGGAGACGATGCTGCGTTCCCTCGGGGCCCACAAGCTAGGGGCGGGACTTTAGCCCCGCCCGCCAGCTATCGAATACCGACCAAGCCCTTGACCGACGCGAGGATCTTCGCGGAGTCGTAGCCCACTCCATTCTTGAACACGATCGTCGTCTTGCGGATCTCCGCCGGCCGCGCGATCGGGTCGCCGTTGATCACCACCAGGTCGGCGAGCTTGCCCGGCGCGATCGACCCCAGCTCCTTGTCGACGCCGAGAATGCGGGCGCCGTTGTAGGTCATGATCTGGATCGCTTCCACCGGCGTGAAGCCGGCTTCGATCAGCAGCTCGAAGTTGCGTTGATCGCCGAAGCCCGGTAACGCGCCGCCGACGCCCGTGGGATCGACGCCCGCGCCCAGCAATCCTCCCGCCTTCACGAATGCGCGCTCGAACGCCTGCGCCCGCCGGAACAGCTCCGGCATTGTCGACTGCGCGGCCCGCGCCGACATTTCCTTGCGCGCCGACAGATATTCCTCGCGCGCTTCGGGCGCCAGGGCGTCCAGCACGCGATCCTCGAGGGGCGGCCGATCCGGATACGACAGCTCGTACACCGCCAGCGTCGACGACATCGCCACTTTGTTGGTCACCATTTCGCGGATGGTCTGCTGGATTTCGGGGCCGTCCATCGATACTTTCAGGATGCTGGTGCGCATGTCGGGCGAGCACTGATCCGGCGTGCGGTTCGCCACGAAATCGCTGTTGGTGAAGAGCCCGTGCTCGAGGTTGTCGATGCCGAGCGCCACCGCCTCGCGGAATGAGACCGAGCAGAGATGGCCGGTGAACTTCAGGCCGCGCTTGTGCGCCGCCACGATCGCGGCGCGCAGCACTTCGCGGCTGATGTCGGTGTAGGCCTTGAACCAGGTGACGCCTTCATCGGCCCAGTAGTTCACGATGCGGCGCGCTTCCTCGGTGGATCCGATCTGCGCCATCGTCCCGGCGCCGCCGGGCCCGGTGAGGTAGGGGCCGGTGAGGTGCAGCCGCGGGCCGGGCGTGTCGCCACGATCGATCGACCTCTTCATGTTGATTTCGTGGTACGGCGACGTGCCGCCGGTGGTGCGGGCCGTGGTCACACCGTTGGCCAGATACAGCCGTGGCGCGGAAAACTGCAGCTGCACGCTGCGCCCGCGCGTCGTGTAGAAGGTGTGGTTGTGCATCCCGACAATGCCGGGAATCACGGTGTGGCCGCTGAGGTCCATCGCGCGCACGCCCGCGGGGACGACCGCGCTCGCCGCCGGCGCCACCGACACGATCTTCCCGCCCTCAATCAGGATGGTCTGATCCTCCAGCGGCGCCTTGCCGGTGCCGTCGACGACGCGCACGTGCTGCAGGGCGACGCGCGTTTCGGGGACGCTGATGACGGCCTGGACCGCCGGCGGGAACGAGCTCACGCTTTGCGCGCCAATGACAACCGGAACCGCGACGGCGGCGAGGACGACGGCAATTTGCTTCATGGGTGATCTCCTACTTCCTGCTTTCCTTACTGAGCCACCTCGAATACCATGCGCATGCCGGTTTCGATGTGCTCGGCGACATGACAGTGGAGCATCCACTTGCCAGGGTTCGACAGCTCGAGCAGCACGTCGGTGGTGAAGCCGGTCGGCACGAGCACCGTATCTTTCCACACCAGGTGCTCGTTTGCCACGCCGTTGACGGCGGTGACGAGAAAGCGCTGGCCGTGAATGTGAATCGGGTGCTGCATGGCGTGCAGCGCCCGGCGATCGTTGACCAGGCGCAGCTTGACGACATCGCCGACGCGGAAGCGCCAGCGAATATCCATGTTCTCCCGGCCGGTGGTGCCCTCGCGGAGGATCCACCGCGCCGCGTTACCGGTCGCCACCCAGTCCATTTCCGGCATCGTGCCGGTCCATTCCACCGGGTGGCGATACACCGACTCGAAATTCATCAGCGGCTTCAACGGGAACGGGAGATTGCCGAGCTCCAGCGTGATCGACAACTCGCGATCGACCGCGCGATTGAACTGCGGCCGATAGCGATTCATCTCGGCGGCGACGTCCGCGTTCCGGCGCAAGCGGTTGAAGGTTGCGGTGTGGTCGGGCGTTGCCGCGGCCGTGGCGACGCGAACCGCGCCAAGCGTCTGGGTCTCTTCGAAGAACCGCGCCTGGATGTGATCGATCGCCCGGACCCGGTTGACCAACCTGGCTTCGCCCGGCTCTTCGAAGCGGACGTCGACCACAAAGCGCTCGGCGGGAGCGATCACCACGTTGTCGACCCAGGATTCCTGCTCGTAGCGTCCGAGGTCCGAGGCCACGATTTTCATGCGCGTGCGGGCGCCCTGCCACGACAGGTTGAAGACGCGCGTGCTCGAGACGTTCGTGAGAAAGACCCGCACGACTTCGCGGCGCCGCGCGCTCGACGCCCATCGCGGTTCGCCGTTGACGAGCAGCACGTTGCCGAAGCGTCCCATCAACGCGTGCGTCGGCGCTTCGCGGCCGTACTCCGTGGGCCCGGCGTCGCCCATCAGCAGGTCGTCGAGCATCAGGATCTCTTCGCGGTGCGCGGGCGCGAAGAACCCCGGGTCGCGCGACCGCACCAGCAGGTTCCCGTACAGCCCGAGATCCTGCAGCACGTCCTCGCGATGATGCGGGTGATACCAGTAAATGCCGGCATCCGGGAAATGGATCGTGTAATCGAACGTGCCGCCGGGCGGCACCGGATCCTGCGTGACGTGGGGCGCGCCGTCGAAGCGGTTATCGAGACGCACGCCGTGCCAATGCACGGCGGTCGGGAAGTCGGTGTGATTGACGAATCCCACGTGGATGGTCGACCGCTCATCGACCTGGATCAGCGGACCGGGGTACTGTCCGTTGAATCCGAGCATGGTGACCGTGCGGCCGAACAACACCCGCCGCACCGGCGCGGCGGTGAGGCCGATCGAACCGCCGTCGCGAAGCGCCACCAGCTCACGCGGGCGCGCCAGCGGAATCGCGTCATCCTTCGCGAGCCTGTAGGGCGCCACGTCCGGCCGTAGCGTCATCAACGGCGGCGGCATGGTCACCTGCGGATGCATGGGTGGCGGCGTCCACCCGTCGGTTCCGGTGGCATGATGCGCGTGCGCGTCCGCCGGGGCATCGCGGCGGTCGAGCAGCCCGGCCAACAGGAAAGCGAGATCGTGCGGCTGCATGCGCACCGCCGCGGAGGTGCCTCGCAGGGCCAGGCGTCCGGATCGTTCGGTCACGGCGGCTGACGCTTCGGCGGTGATGAGGATCAACGTCCGATCGAACGTGATCCGTCCGAGCCTCGTGCGGCCGTTGGTGATGGTCCCGAGCTTCACCACGGGATGCATTTGCGGCGTGGTGGCCCACGCGACATAGGTGCGATACGGCCCGAGCGCCGATGGTGGCGGCAGGCCCTGCACGTCGAACTGGATGTCGTATTGATGTTCGCCGGCCGGTGTGACCGCAACTCCGAAGGGCGACGCCGGCGATAGCAGGATCGCCGTGCCGGAGGCCGCATCGATGGTGGCGGCGGGCAGCAGTTCGATGCAATACAGGTCGGCGTCGGGACCGGCCGTGCCGTTGTTCGCCGCGCAGGTCATGGCCGGTGCCTGCGACGCTGCCGTCACGGCGTGGTGGCCAGCGGCTGCGCAGAGCAGCAGCACGAGTATGATTCCACCCCGGATTTGGATCCGTCGCACTCGGCGCACGGTGGACACTCTACCTTGCTTCACACGGACGTTAACAAAGAGGACACCGAGGCACAGAGATATTTTTGCGATGCACAGAGACGGCAGATGTCTCAATTAATGCGACTCTCGACCCGTCCGTGCCCTGAAACCCGCCATATTCCATGCGGCAGGAGAAATGCTTCTTGGTTGCACATGGAAGAACGAGATCCGCTTACCGAACGTATTATCGGCTGTGCCATAGAAGTTCATCGTCAACTCGGGCCCGGCTTGCTGGAAAGTGTTTATGAAACTCCGTTGTGTATCGAACTCGCAAAGAACCGGCTTTGCTTTGAGCGCCAGCGAGTGATTCCACTAATCTACGAGGGCGTTTACGTCGGTGACTATAAGCCGGACCTGATCGTAGAAGGCGAAGTTGTCGTGGATGTGAAGAGCGTTCTGCAATTCGAGCCGGTGTTTATTGCCCAGATGCTGACGTACTTGCGAATTACGGGACTTCGCCGCGGGCTAATTCTGAATTTCAACAAGGCGGTATTGAAGGCCGGGATCAAGCGAGTAACACGTTTTGATTAGAAAAAGAGTCTCTGAGTCTCGGTGATCTCTTTGTTAACGTCCGTGAAGGAGCAGCAATGCGCACGTTTTCGACGCTGTTCATCGCCCTGGTGCTGGCGTTCGCGCCGGCCACTGCGCAAACACCAGACGGAGTCATCGCCGCGATTGAGGGCGCGCAGACCGGGCGCGATGGTGATCTGGCTTCACTTCCCCTTTCTGCCCTGATGCAGAAGCTGGGCGTGCCGGGCGCCAGCATCGCCGTGATTCGCGACTTCGACATTCACTGGTCGAAGGGATATGGACTCGCGGATGTGACGGCCGGGACGAAGGTCACGCCCGACACGCTGTTCCAGGCGGCATCGATCAGCAAACCGGTTGCGGCGATGGCGGTACTGAAGGCGGTGCAGGATGGCCGGTTCAGCCTCGATCAGGACGTCAACACGATTCTGACGTCGTGGAAGGTGCCCGCGAGTGACGCGACTGCGAAGCAGCCGGTGACGTTGCGGGGTCTCCTCAGCCACACCTCGGGTACGGATGATGGATTCGGATTTCCAGGTTACAAGCCCGGCACTCCCGTTCCCACGCTGGTGCAGATTCTCGACGGTGCGCAGCCCTCCAACGTCGGCAAGGTCATCGTCACGCGCCCTCCCCTGACGTCCTTCAAATATTCGGGCGGCGGCGTCACGCTCGTGCAGTTGCTGATGACCGACGTGCTGAAGCGTCCGTTCGACGAGATGATGCGCGACACCGTCCTCAAACCGCTTGGCATGGCGCATAGCGCCTACGAGCAGCCGCTCGCGGCCGAGCGCGATCGCAATGCCGCACGCGGGCACAATCGCAGCGGCGCCGCGGGCGATGTGAAGTGGCACGTCTATCCGGAGCTCGCCGCCGCCGGGTTGTGGACCACCGCGCCCGATCTCGCGCGCTTCGGCATCGAGTTGCAGAAGTCGATCCAGGGGAAATCCAATCGCGTCTTGAACCGCGCGATGGCGAACGAGATGGCGAGTCCGGTCGGTGTGGGACCCTTCGCGATCGGCATGTCCATGTCAAAGCGCGGCGAAGGCTGGTACCTCGATCACGGCGGCTCGAACTGGGGCTTTCAATGCCTGTTGTTCGTCCACAAGATCAAAGGTTACGGCTTTGCGGCCATGACCAACGGCGACGCCGGCGGGCGCCTGCTCGCCGAGCTCCAGCAGCGCGTCGCCGCCGCCTACCAGTGGGACATGCTCGATCAGCCGCTTCGCCGGTGACTCGCATTGACGATTTGAAATCGACCGATTGACGATTGTTTCGCGATTGACAATCGACAATCGCTTGATTCGAATCGGCAATCGACGATTGGCAATCGCCCAACAGTCACCCAGTCACTAATTCGACAATCGGCAATGCGTGATTCCCCCTAATCGTCCGACAGCGCGAAATACAGGGCCAACGGCGCCAGCAGCAGGATCGCGGCCCCGATCAATCCGAGCATCGCGCTCAGGCGCAACCCGTTGGCCACGGCGTTGGCGACATCCGCACTCGGGAAATAACCCGCCGCCACCGCCCAGCCGCGCTCGATCATGGGCGTCACCATCGGCCACGCGGTGCTCACCACCGCGAGCAACACGCCAATCGTCGCGGCGGCGGTGATGCCGTGCAGCCAGGTCATGGGACGCGTCGCCGCTTGCGTGGAGTCGAGACGCGCGCGAATGGCGGCGCGCCACCACACTTGCCCGGACGCCGGCACGTGCGTCTCATACCGTGAACGCTCGGCCTCGTCTTGCAGCAGCGTGGTGATCGCCGCCACCTCGCGACAGATCTCGCATTCGAGGGTGTGAGCGATGAGTTCCTGATCGCAGCGCTCCGGCCACTGGCGGGACAACACCGCGTCGACGACCGCTGGTTCGTGCGTGCAATCCGTGCGGATCACGAAGGGCTCCGTCCTGAGCGAGCGGCAGCCGGTCCATCGGGCTGGCTGTCGCGAGTCGAAGGGCCGCCAGTCTTCAGCAGCCCGGCGAGCCGTTGCCGCGCGCGGTGCAGCATCGGCTTGAGACTGCCCGTCTTGACGCCGATCGAGGCGGCGATCTCTTCATGCGACCAGCCGAGCGCGTAAGCGAGCCACAACATGCTGCGCTCGCGCGGCTTCAGGTGCGACATCGCGCGCTGCAAGTCGATGCGACGCGCCGCTCGTTCGGCGAGGTTGGGCTCGGTGAACGCCGGATGCCGCGGTTCCGGAAGCACCGCCGAGGCGACTTCGACCTGCGCCCGGCGGCGATGATCGTGGATCAGGTTCGTGGCGATGCGATACAGGTAACGGCGCCGGTGATCGTCGTTGTCGAAGGCGACATTCGATCGCAGGAAGCGGTAATACGTTTCCTGGAGCAGATCGTCGGCCAGGCGGTCGTCGCCCGTCATGCGCCCGAGATACACGCGCACCGGACGCGCCGTCAGTTCATAGAACGTCCGGAAGGCTTCCTCGGTCATCTGGAACGTCCGTTCGGCTTCGTCGAGGGCGCCGAGGCGTTCCATGTCGGTGAGCGTGAACTCACGCATGGCCGGAATCCGATTGCGGTGCGTGGCGCGCCGGGAACAGGCCGAGGCGCGACGAAACGACGAAGGCCATCAGCGCGGCGATCAGAAAGCCGACGCCGAGCGAGAACAGAATCACCCCGACCACCGTGAAGGCCCGCTGCACATCGTCACCGATGGTGCCCGCCGCGACGCGGAACCCGGCACCGACCGTGGCAAAGACGATGCCGGCCATCATCGACCAGAGGATCGAGCCGACCGGCGCGCTGAAGCCCGGTGCTTCCGCCTCGGGTTGTGGCGGCACGGCCTCGAGGAAGCGCCGCCCCGCTGGACTCTGGATATAGGCGAGCAGCTCGTCGTTGGTCGTCATGCGGTCCATCAGCTTGGAGTGCACGTCGGCCTGGACCTGCGAGGCCTTGAGCCAGCGGCGATGTTGAATCACCGCGCGCACTATCCAGACCAGCACGCTGATGAGCGCGCTCATCACCAGGAATCCCGCCAGCCCGCCGAGCAACACACCGAGCGCCTCGTACTCAGGATCGAGCTGGTTGCGGCTCTGCCAGGGAGCGTAGCCCTCGAAGTAGTACTCGACGTTGCGGGGAATCTCGGGGTGCTGTGCGAGGAACTGGACCAGCTGCGGATACGCCGCCATGTAGTCGGCGCGGCTCATCAGGCTCGGATCGCGCCGCAGGATTTCGCCGACGGTTTCCGGATAGCTCCGCAGGATGGTTCGGAGCTGTTCGCGCGTGCTCTCCGCATCCTGCACGACGCGGATCGTGTCTGGCACGGGCGCCGGCGCCGGCGGTTGTTGCGCCGCGGCCGGGCTGCAGAAGCCAACCACGGCCAGGAACACCGGGATGAGGAGGCGTTGTTTCATACCCATCAATACGGACGGGCGGGAAAAAGGTTAACGGCCACCGATTAGACACCGATTCGACAGCCACCGATTAACACCGATTAGACACAGAGGAGACACAGAGGTGGTACGCTCCGAAAGTGACTGAACGGCGGCATATGTCCATGCTCAGGTCATATACCTGGGCCGACCTCCTCACCATCGCCAACGCCTCGTCGGGCACCATCGCGATCTTCCTGTGCCTGGATTACCTGGCCACCAACCGCCCGCGCTTCCTGTGGGCGGCCTTCATCCTGCTGCCGGCCGCGCTGGTGTTCGACGTGCTCGACGGCTACGTGGCGCGATTGAACAAGAAGCGGCAGTCGGTGCTGGGCGCGGATCTGGATTCTCTGGCCGATGTCATTTCTTTCGGCGTCGCGCCGGCGGTACTTGGATTCACGCTCGGTATGCGCGGCGGCTGGGACATGCTGATCCTCACGTATTTCGTGGTGTGCGGCGTCAGCCGTCTGGCGCGATTCAACGTCACCGCATCGGCGCTCGCCGACGAGCAGACGGGCAAGGTGAAGTACTTCGAAGGCACGCCGATTCCGACCAGCGTCTTGCTGGTGATCATCCTCGGCATCGCGCAGTACCTGGGACGGGCCGGCGATCACCTCTGGTTCGGCGTGACGAGGATCGGACCGGCAGAACTCCACCCGCTGGCCCTGATGTTCGCGGCGAGCGGCAGCGCGATGATCAGCACGTTGCGGATACCTAAGCCGTAACCGATATTGACGATTGAAGAATTAGTGATCCGGTGACTGTTTGGCGGTTTCCAAATTGGTCGATCGGAAATTCGAATTGGCGGATTGTCGATTGGCAATCACGAAACAATCGGCATTCAGTCGATTTCAGATCGGCAATGCCCACTGCAGGATCACACTGGGATGGACACAAAGCTGTACAGCACCTTGGCTGACTGGTGGCCGCTGATGTCCGCGCCCGCGGACTATGCGGAAGAAGCGGCGTTCTACTTCGACGCAATGCAGAAGGCATCACAGCATCCCATTGAGACCGTGATGGAGCTCGGCGCGGGTGGCGGCAACAACGCATCGCATATGAAACACCGTGTCAAGAAGCTGGTGCTCACGGATCTGTCGGACGGCATGCTGGCCCACAGCCGCAAGCTCAATCCCGAATGCGAGCATCACGTTGGCGATATGCGAACCGTTCGACTGAACAGGCAGTTCGACGCGGTGTTCGTGCACGACGCGATTTCGTACCTGACCAGCGAGGCGGATGTCGCCCGGGCCATCGAGACCGCGTTTGTGCATTGCCGTTCCGGTGGCGTCGCGCTGTTCGCGCCGGATCACGTTCGCGAGACCTTTAAGCCGTCGACCGATTGTGGCGGTCATGATGGCTTGCCCGCCGACTTGTCCGCCGTAGCCTTGGCGAAGGTGGAAGCCTCGGCGAAGGCGGGCGATACGCGCGCGATGCGCTATCTCGAATGGTCATGGGATCCGGATCCCGATGACTCGACCTGCACGACGGACTACACCTACGTATTGCGCGAGTCGGATGGCTCAATCACGGTGGTTCACGATCGGCACATCGAAGGCCTGTTCCCGCGCGACACCTGGCTGCGGCTTGCTCGGCAGGCGGGATTCGAGCCCCGAGTGGTGACGTTCGATCATTCGGAGCTCGAGCCCGGCACCTACGAGCTGTTCGTGTGCGTCAAGCCTGGCTGATCGCAACGCACCCATCCGCTGGACCGGCGGCCGCGTGCGATCCGCCGCGTTTTCGTGTTCTTCGTGACCTTCGTGTTGGCTGTTTGTGTCAGTATGCCCCCGTGAAATCTCTGTGCCTCTGTGTCTCTGTGGCGCTCTTGTCTGTGTCTCTGCAAGCGCAGGCCCTTGCGACTCTCTATGAAGGCGCGCGCCTCATCATCGGCGACGGCTCGCCGGCGATTGAGCAGGGCGCCATCCTCGTCGACCATGGAGTGATCGCGGAAGTCGGCAGCGTCGCTGCCGTGAAGGCGCCGGCCGGCGTTCGGCGCGTGGATCTGTCCGGCAAGACGGTGATGCCGGCGCTTGTCGCCACGCATGTCCATCCGGGCTTCCAGCGCGGCACGGCCTACGCCAAAGACAACTACACGCGCGATACCGTTCTCAACGATCTCAATCGCGCGCTCTATTTCGGCGTCTCCGTCGTGCAGTCGCAAGGGATCGAGAGCGGCGATCTCTTGTACGACATGCGTGCCGAGCAGCAGCAGGGCAAGTTGGATACCGCGCGGTTGATGGTGTCGGGCCGCGGCATCGGCTCGCCGAACGCCGGTCCCGGCGGCGCGGTGTATGCGGGGATCGCCTACGAGGTCACGACCCAGGGCGAGTCGCGGGACGCCGTTCGGGAGCTGGCCGCCCGCAAAGTCGACAGCGTCAAGATCTGGGTCGACGATCGGAACGGCCGGGCGCCCAAACTGCCGGCGCCGCTCTACCGGGTGATCATCGATGAAGCGCACGTGCGCGGTCTTCCCGTAATCGCGCACGTCTTCTATCACGACGACGCGGTCGACCTCGTGGACGCCGGCGTCGACGGCTTCGCGCATCTCGTGCGCGACAAGGTCATGGATGATTCGCTGATCGAGACGATGGTCAAGCGCGGGACGTACGTGATGGGCAACCTGTCGTTTCCACGGCGCAGCACCCACGCCTCGGTGCCGGCGTGGCTCTCGCCAGGTGATCCCATGGCGCGGTTACTGTCCGAGTCGGTGAGCGCGCCGGTGGTCGCCCGCATGCGCGCCTATTTCACGAAGCGGGATCCCAAAAGCGTCGAGGCGGCGCGCGAGCGTTATCGCATTCTCGAACAGAGCATCGCCCGGCTGAGTAAGGCAGGGGCGAAGGTGATCCTTGGCGCCGATACCGGGCTCGAGGATCACCTCTTCGGCATGGCGGAGCAGCTCGAGCTGCAAGCCATGGTCGATGCGGGGATGACCCCGGCGCAGGCCATTGTCGCCGCCACCAGTCGCGGGGCGGAATTTCTGCGATTGGCCAAGAAGGGATCGCTGCGGCTCGGTTTCGATGCCGACTTCCTTGTGCTCGACGCCAACCCGCTGGACGACATCATTAACGCGCGCCGCATTGCGCGCACCGTCATCAACGGCGTGGAGGTCGATCGCGTCTCACTGCGAGCGGCGATTCGCTGATGACGCTGGCCCGCTGGCCGTCACGCTGACGCGCTGAGAATGCGTTCGCCATCCGCGTCAGCGAACGCGATCGCGGCGGCCTCGTGGCTGGCGCGCGCCGCCTCCACAATTGTCTGGAAGGCCGGATCGCTGCGAACACTGGTGAGCCACGGGTCGCCGATGAGTCCGGAACCGCAGGCATACCCCTCATCCACGACGCGCGCCAGACTGCTGAGCGCTGACGCCGTGTCCCCGAGTCTCGCGTAGGTGCGGGCGATGTAGTACCGCGCTTCCGGATCGGCGAGATCCTGCTCGGCCCGCCGCAGGGCGATCACGCTCTCGTCGCCGTGGCCTTCGAGCGCCGACCGCAGCGACACGAGGAACGCACGCGCGCGGTTGTCGCGGGTGTCGCGCTCGCGCCACTTCAGCGCCGCGATCGCGTCGCCCAGTCTGCCGAGGGACGCCAGGGCCAATCCCGGCATGTAGCCGATGTCGCCCGCAGTCTCCGCAAGGGCCGTTTCATAGTCGCCGAGCACCCAGCAGGTGTGTGCCACGCTCGTGACGATCGCCGGCTCGAGCGCGCGAGCGCGCTCGTGTGCCCGTCGGGATTCCTGCAGCAGGCCGCAAAAGCGGAGCGCGTGAACCAGTCCCGCAAATGCCGCCGCGTCGGGCCCCTGTCGATCGATTAACATCAGCAGCCGCGCGACCGCCTCCTGCGCCATGCCCAGGTCGACTTCGAGCTGCGCGTACAAGCTGTGGGCGAGTGACAGAGTGGGGTCGAGGGCGAGCGCCTGCTCGAAGGCGAGGCTGGCTTGCGCGCGCCCGTGGTCGCGAACCGCGCGCGTGGCGGTGTACTTCGCGATCACGCGATGGCACCGCGCGAGTCGCGCCCACGCCGGCGCGAAGTGCGGCGTGTCCTGGACGCAGGCCTGATATAAATCGCGCGCGGTTTCCCAGCGGTCAGCCTCATCCGCGATCTGATTCGCACGCGCATACAGCTCATGCGCGCGCACGCTGAGGCCACTGGGCGCCGGTGCCGTTACTACCGCCGTGTCGCGTTCCACCGAAACCCGCTGGACGAACCGGTAGCCAAGACGAGGCACGGTTTCGATGTAGAGCGCGACGCCGGTCTCGCCAAGCAGCCGGCGCAGCGTCGACACGTTCACGGTCAGGTTGGCTTCCTCGACGGTGGCGTCGGGCCACACCTTTGAGAGCAGTTCCTCTTTCGTCAGCAGCCGGCCGGGACTTTGCAGAAAGGCGATCAAGGTGGCGAACACCTTCGGCGTGACCGCGATCACCTGGCCATCACGGGTCAGCGTATGTTCGCGCGAATCAACCAGAAACGGCCCGAACCGGTAAATGGCGTGGTGAGGCATTGTTTTCGAAAACTTTTAGAACCATTTAAGGACGCCGCCGAACGGCTGTACGTATTGTTTGAGCCGAGGAGACGCCACAAATGATTGCACCGCTCACTGCCGGTATCCATCACCTGACCCTTCGCTCGACCGACCTCGGCCGCTCGCGCGCATTCTACGGGAAGACGCTCGGTCTGCCCATCGTCATCGACACGCCAGAGCTGTTCGCCGCCCTCGCCGGTCCGGCCGCAATCGTTGTCCGCGGGCCCGACGCGCGCACGCCCGGCGGCGATCGGTTCGACCCTTTCCGCGTCGGTCTCGATCATGTTGCGCTCGGGTGTGGCAGCGACGGCGAGCTCGAGCGTGTGGCCACGGCACTCGCATCAGCCGGCGTGCCCTCGACGGGCATCAAGCTCGACCCCGTGCTGCAGCGCCGTTATGTCGCATTCAAAGATCCGGACGGCATTGCCTGGGAGTTCTACATGGCGCCCAACGTCAACCTCGAGGTCGTCGAGCGCTACCTCCAGGCGCTGCAAACCGGCGATCTCGATGGCGTCCCGCTGGCCGACGATGTGAGCTTCGAGAGTCCGCTGTCGCCGCGCATCAGCGGCCGCGCCGGCGTTGTCGAGATCCTGCGGGGCATGTTGCCGGTGATCCAGAAAGTCACCGTGCGCGATCACATCGCCGATGGCGAGTGGATCGCGACGCGGTTCGAACTGGTTACGCCGTTCGGCGCCATCGAAGTCTTCGATCGCTTCCGTGTGGTCAATGGCATGCTCGCGGAGATTCGACCGTACTACGACCCTCGTGTGATCACCGCAGCTACGCAGCCGGCGTGACCTGGGATCGGAGAACCAGAAATCTCGACTCACCACGCATCGCTCCGAGCAAAGGCTCGACATCGACGAATGCCGGGAGGGCACCGCCCTCCCGGGCGCCGATCGAGAGCCACTCGAAAGCGTGGTCGTGCTCACCAAGACCGATGAACGGATAGGCGATCACCCACCCCGATGCCTCTCGTTTGCGATGGCGCTCGGTCAGTTCCGCGATGATCTCCCGAGCGGCATCGCGCTGGCGATCGCGTCCGCAGGCGAAACCAAGCACCGCCAACGCATACGGCCGGCGGCCGGATGCCACGCAGAGCCTGTCGGCTGCTGCGATTGCAATCGTCGGTGAACTGAAATCCAGCGTCATCAACGCGACCGCCGCGGGCTCGAGCGCAGCCGCACGCCGGCGCTCCACCTCCGCCTCGCCACCACGCCTTTGCGCCTGAAGGAACAGGGAATATCCCTGTCGAGCAACCGCGTTGTGCGGATCCAGTTCAATCGCCTTCGTGAAACGCTTTTCAGCGTCGGCCCATTCCCGGTCTTGGCGCATGGACACCTCAGCAAGGGCGGCATGCGCGTCGCCTAGTGAGATGTCGAGCGTTACGGCGCGTTGCGCCGACACGCGCGCCGCCTCCAGCGCGAAGTGTTCGCGAGCTGGCTGATCGTAAGAGGTCACGGCGACGAGGGCGTGCGCGCACGCGAGGCTGGCATGCGCGGCCGGAATGGTCGCGTCACAGGCAACCGCTCGCGATAGCTGATCGATCGCACGGGCCAGGTCCTCCGAGGAACGCCTCGCGAGGTGATAACGCCCTTTCATAAAGGCGATCTGTGCTTCGTCGTCCACGGATCGCTCGTTGGCTGTTTCGAGCTGGTTCTGGGCCGCGTCGGACGGACGCACGCACGGCCGCAATCGTACGAGCAGTCAGTGCCCTCGCGATCGATTCGATGCATCCAACCGTATCGTCGAGAGCTGGTACGTCTACGACTTGTTCGGTCTGTTGTCGCAGCTCGGGGCCATCCCCGCGCCGGCGGCCGCCTAAAACCGGGCATGTCGTGGCGCCAACAACATCAAGAACGGCGCGATTCAGCGCGACAGCATTCAGGTCGAGGGCATCAAGCAGATCGATCAGCTCTCGATCTACGACCGCCATTGAGCTCGATCGGAGTCCGCGCGCTCGCCCAGAACGCGCAGGGGAAGTGCTTCATCAATCGGCCGCGGACGTTCGACCTCGCCGACCAGCGCTCCTGCGAAGGCGACACCGTTAGCTTCAGATCGCGGCCGTCGAATGGTGACTTCGCGCGCTTCGCTTAATATGAACTGAATGCGAATCTCCCTCCGGCGCCAATTGCGAGTCCTGCAAGTCTACGCCGCCATGAGCTTCTGCCTGGCGGCGTTTCTTTTCATCACCGCCTTTACGCAACCCGCGGCGATGCAACGCATAGATGAGTTGACTGTGCAACGCCTCAACGTCGTCGACGCCAACGGCACGCTGCGGTTCGTGTTGTCGAACAAGGACCGCATGCATCCCGGCGTCATGGACGGCGTCACGATCAACCGGCCGCGGCCGGTGGCCGGCATGTTGTTCTTCAACGATGAAGGCGACGAAGTCGGTGGCCTCACCTACACCGGCACCGACGACCCGTCCCCCGAAGCCTTGGCGAAGGGGGATAACGGCCGCCGCGCCAGCGCCGGCCTCATGTTCGATCAGCTGAAGCAGGATCAGACCATCGGCATCACCTACAGCGAGAACAACGGCCAGCGATCGGCCGGCCTGCAGGTGTGGGATCGATCCGAGCAGCCGTTGAGCGAGTTGATTCGCGGCCTCAACGAAGCGAACGAGCTGCCAGAGGGACCGCAGCGAGACGCCGCCGTGAAGGCCGTGCGCGCCAAGGCGCCGGCCGGCCCGCGTCGCGTGTTCGTTGGCAAGAACAGCGACAAGTCAGCCACGGTGTCTCTCGCCGATGGTCAAGGCAAGCCGCGGCTGGTCATGCGCGTCAACGAGGACGGCAGCTCGAGTATTGAGTTTCTCAACGCAGACGGAAAGACGGTGCAGCGGATTCCAGCGACACAATAAAGATGTGACCCTACCCGCAGACGCTCATCTCGGCCAGGTCAGCCTCACCATTCGCGATCTCGATCGCGCGCTGTTCTTCTATCGCGACGTGCTTGGCTTTCAGGAATCGAAACGCGCCGCCACGACGTCGTTCCTCGGCCCCGAAGGCGGCCGCACGCTGATCGAGCTGCACGAGAACAAGGGCGCGATTCCAAAGCCCAGCCGCAGCTCGGGTCTCTATCACTTCGCGATCCTCGTGCCGTCACGCGCCGCGCTCGGCCGCTCGCTGCGGCGACTGGCCGAGAAGCGCTGGCCGATGACCGGCGCATCGGATCACCTGGTCAGCGAGGCCTTGTATCTCAACGACCCCGACGGGCTCGGTATCGAGATCTACCGCGATCGGCCGCGCGAGGAATGGGTGATGCGGAACGGCCAGCTCATGATGGCGACCGATCCGCTCGATCTGCAGAGCCTGCTGGACGAGCCTGGTGCCGACAGTCCCTGGAATGGCCTCGAGGCGGGCACCGTGATGGGGCACGTGCATTTACACGTGCCAGCCCTCGATGCCGCCGAAGCCTTTTATTGCGGCCAGGTCGGGTTCGAACCCACGGTTCGGGGTTATCCCGGGGCCCTGTTTGTGGCGGCCGGCGGCTATCATCATCACCTGGGCATGAACACGTGGGTCGGCGCCGGCGCCCCACCACCACCGGAGCATGCCGTCGGACTTCGATCGTTTACTGTCGAATCGAGCCAGGTCGAACCAGCCGAGTTCGCCGACGCACAGACGCTCGTCACTGTCTTACTGTCACGTACGTAAACCACGGAGATCACTAAGCGCGTTCGCCGTGCCCTTCGTGGTTAACGTCCGTGTCAGCGTAGAATCTTGACCGAAGTGATCGTCTTACTGATTGCCGCGTTACTCACTCCCTTCGACTTGCATTTGCTCGCCGCTGGCGAGCAAATGCTCGCTCAGGGCAAGCAGCCCGCTCCTGCCGCCGAACGCGACGTGCAACGCATCGCGATGGCGGGATGGATGGCCGCGCGCGCGCTCGCGCCGAAGGGTGGGGCCGTGGAGCTGCTCGGCCCGGTCAATACGCGCTTGCGTGAGCTCGATGCGCTGCCCAATACGTCCGCGCGCTATGCGGAAGTCGCCATTCGCGCCGCGGTCAGTGCCGCGCAGGAAGAACGCGAGGAGATGGCCCTCTTTCTCGATCACGCGCGCGACCTGTCGAAACAGATGGCGCTGGCCGGCGCGCCGGCGCAGTGGCCGGTGCCGATTGACGAGCTCGAAGGCGAGCTGTGGCTCGAAGTGGATCGCTTTGTCGAGGCCAAAGATGCCTACGAGCGCGCGACCAAATCTACCGGCTCACCCAACGCCTGGATCGGCCTCGCGCGCGCGAACGATCGCCTCGGCGACATCATTGGCGCCTGCGCCGCCTATACCCGCGCCCGCGCCACGCCGGGACTGCCGACGACGGCGGAGCTCGAGGTGTCGCTGTACTTGTTGAAGTGCCAAGCCTGAGACCTGAAGTGCTCGAGGCGCTGGCCGGGCACGGCCTGCAGCCGCGCGCCGACACGCCGGTGGCGCTGCTGCGCGAGCAGATCAACGACCTCTATCGCTTCGAGATTCGCCGGCTGCGCGACCGCTGCCGCGCCGGCGAGTTCACGACGCAGGAACTGCCGGCACGCGTAGTGGAGTTGCGCAAGCGGTACCTGTTGTTGTCAATCCCTATCGAGAAGTGGGAAGAGAGAAGTGGGAAGAGAGAAGTCTGACTTTTGACCTCTGACTTCTAACTTCTTACTTCCCAGGCAGCAGGACGCCGCCGCCGAAACTCATCCGGGTCGGCGTCGGCCCGCCCTCGGTGACTCTCACCGCGCAGTACTTGAACTCCGGAATCTTCCCGAACGGATCGAGCACCGGGTTGGTCAGCATGTTGGCCGCGGCTTCGTAAAAGCAGAACGGCACAAACACCGTGCCTCGCGGTGTGCCGTCGTCGGCGCGCGCGTAGAGTGCGATGCGGCCCCGCCGCGATTCGATCGTGAGTATTCCGCCCGGAGGGATCTTCATCGCTTCGAGATCGAGCGGATGCAGCGACGCCACCGGTTCCGGCTCGATGAAATCGAGGTTCGACGCGCGGCGCGTCATCGATCCGGTGTGCCAATGTTCCAGCTGCCGCCCGGTGATGAGCACCGTCGGGTACTCGGCGTCCGGCCGTTCCGCCGCGGAAATGAGGTCGGCCGGTACGAATGTGGCCCGTCCTGATTTCGTCGGGAAGCTGTCGCAGAACACGACGGGCTCGCCCGGATCGCCCACCTGCACGCACGGATAGGTGACCGACGAGTCGCGCTCGAGCCGCTCCCAGGTGATGCCGGCGATCGAGTCCATGCACGTCCGCATCTCGTTGAAGACGTCTCGCGGATGGTCGTAATACCAATCCACGCCGACGCGGCGTGCGAGCTCGTTGAGAATCCAGAAGTCCGCCCGCGCGTCACCCGGCGGTTCGATCGCCTTGCGTCCGAGCTGCACCATGCGATCGGTGTTGGTGACGGTGCCGATCTTCTCGGGCCATGCGGTGGCGGGCAGCACGACATCGGCGAGATAGGCCGTTTCGGTGAGGAAGATGTCCTGCACCACCAGGTGATCGAGCGCGGCGAGCGCTTCTCGCGCGTGATCGACATCGGGATCCGACATCGCGGGGTTCTCCCCCATGATGTACATCCCGCGGATCTCGTGCTTCTTCGCGGCGTTCATGATCTCGACGACGGTGAGCCCCGGATCCGGATCGAGCGTGGTGTGCCACAGGCTCTCGAAACGCTGCCGCGCCTCGGGCGTCCCCACCCGCTGATAGTCGGGATAGAACATCGGGATCAACCCGGAATCCGACGCGCCCTGCACGTTGTTCTGCCCGCGCAGCGGATGCAGCCCCGAGCCGGGCTTGCCGATCTGTCCGGTCGAGAGGGCCAGCGCGATCAGGCAGCGGGCGTTGTCGGTGCCGTGAATGTGCTGGGAGATGCCCATGCCCCAGAAGATGATCGACGCTTTCGAGGTCGCATAGAGCCGGGCGACTTCGCGGATGGTCTTGGCCTCGATGCCGCAGATCGGCGCCATCCGTTCCGGCGAGAATGTCTTCACGTTTTCCGCGAGCGCTTCGTAGCCGGAGGTGCGATCGCGAATGAACGCCTCGTCAACGAGGCCTTCCTCGACGATCACGTGCAGCATCGCATTGAGCAGCGCCACATCGGTATCGGCAGTGAATTGCAGGTAGTAGGTCGCGTGCCGGGCCAAATCACTGCGGCGCGGGTCGGCCAGGATCAGCTTCGCCCCCGACTTGGCGGCGTTCTTCATCCAGGTTGCGGCCACCGGATGATTCACGGTGGGATTGGCGCCGATCACGAAGATAACTTCCGCATGGACGACGTCGCGGACCTGGTTCGAGACGGCGCCGGAATTGATGCCTTCCATCAGCGCGGCGACGCTCGACGCATGGCAGAGGCGCGTGCAGTGATCGACGTTGTTGGACCCGAAGCCGGTGCGCACCAGCTTCTGAAACAGATACGCTTCTTCGTTCGTGCCTTTGGCGGAGCCGAAACCCGCGAGCGACCGCTTGCCGTAGGTATCGCGGGTCTCGCGCAGGCCCTTGGCCGCCAGGTGGAGCGCTTCCTCCCAGGTGGCCTCGCGGAAGACCTGCTCCCAGTTCTCGGGATCGACGACGAAGTCCTTGTGCTTCGGGGCGCCCGGCTTGCGGACCAGCGGCGTGGTGAGGCGATGCGGGTGCTGCACGTAGTCGAAACCGTAGCGGCCTTTCACGCACAGCCGATTCGCGTTCGCCGGACCGTCCTTCCCCTGAACGTAGAGGATCTTGTTGTCTTTGACCTGGTAGGTGAGTTGGCAGCCGACGCCGCAGTACGGGCACACCGAATCGACTTGCTTGTCGGGCACAACCGTGGCGGCATCGCGTGCGGGCATCAGCGCGCCGGTCGGGCAGGCCTGGACGCACTCGCCACAGGCGACGCACGTCGAGTCGCCCATCGGATCGTCGAAGTCGAAGACGATCTTCGATGCGCCGGAGCGGAAGGCGTAACCGATGACGTCGTTGACCTGCTCTTCGCGGCAGGCGCGGACGCAGCGCTTGCACTGGATGCAGGCGTCGAGGTGCACTGACATCGCCGGGTGCGAGAGGTCTTCCACCGGCTGATGGCGCGGCGCGAAGCGCGGCTTGCCGACGCCGAGCTTCCTGGCCCAGAGATCGAGCTCGGAGTTGAGCGTGTACGTCCGCTCGGGCACGTCCGACAGCAGCAGCTCGAGCGACATCTTCTGGCTGGTGAGCGCTCGCGCGCTGTTGGTGGTGATCTCCATCCCGTCCTTGGGATAGCGGCAGCAGGACGGCGCCAACACCCGCTCGCCTTTGATCTCCACCATGCAGGTGCGGCAGTTGCCGTCCGGCCGCATGCCGTCCATGTGGCACAGGCGCGGAATCTCGACGCCGTGCCGCTCGGCGGCTTCGAGGATCGTCTCGTCCGCGGGGACGACCACGGTCTGTCCGTTCAGCGTGAACGACACCGGCTTGGTCGCGACGGCGGTCAGCTTCTGGTGCATTACTCGACTTCCCTGGGAAAGTATTTCAACACGGTCAGCATCGGATTGGGCGCCGCCTGGCCCAGGCCGCAGATCGACGCATCCATCATCGCCTGCGACAGCTCCTGCAGGAGCGGGGCGTCCCACTGCTTCGTCTCCATCAGCTGGAGCGCCTTGACGGTGCCGACCCGGCACGGCGTGCACTGGCCGCACGACTCTTCGGAGAAGAACTTCATCACGTTGCGCGCCGCGCCGGCCGCGGAATCATGGTTCGACAGCACCACGATCGCCGCCGACCCGATGAAGCAGCCGTACTCGTTCAACGTGTCGAAGTCGAGCGGCACATCGGCCTTCGACGCCGGCAGAATCCCGCCGGACGCGCCGCCCGGGAGATAACCGTAGAGCTCGTGCCCGTCGAGCATGCCGCCGCAAAATTCGTCGACGAGCTCACGCAGCGTAATGCCGGCGGGAGCCAGGTGCACGCCCGGGGTCTTGACACGGCCGCTCACCGAGAACGAGCGCAGTCCCTTCCGGCCGTGGCGGCCGTGGCCGGCAAACCAGGCCGGCCCTTTCTCGAGAATGTCGCGCACCCAATGCAGCGTTTCCATGTTGTGCTCGAGTGTCGGACGGCCGAACAGGCCGACCTGCGCCACGTACGGCGGGCGCAGGCGCGGTTCACCCCGCTTGCCCTCGATCGATTCGATCATCGCCGACTCTTCGCCGCAGATGTACGCGCCGGCTCCGCGTCGCAGATGGATCGCCGGGATGGCGTATGGCGGATTCGCTTGTAGCGCCGCGATCTCGCGCTCGAGGATTTCGCGGCAGCCGTGATACTCGTCGCGAAGGTAGACGTAGATCGCGTCGATGCCGACCGCCCACGCCGCGATGAGGGCGCCTTCGAGAAAGCGGTGCGGATCGCGCTCGAGGTAGTAGCGGTCTTTGAACGTCCCGGGCTCACCCTCGTCGATGTTGATCGCCAGCAGGCGCGGAGCAGGCTCGGCCGACACCAGCTTCCATTTGCGGCCGGCAGGGAAGCCGGCGCCACCGAGGCCGCGCAGGCCCGAGTCCTCCATCACGGCCACCACGTCCGCCGGTGTCTTGCCGCCGGAAACGCACGCGGCGGCAAGCGCGTAGCCACCGGCCGCGCGGTATGCGGCGTAACCAATGTGGCCGGGAGTGACGATGCCGCCGGTAGGATGCCTCACGTCACCGGCGTCAACGGCCGCCGACACCCGCTCGGCGGTCGCGTGCGGGATCGGATGCTGACCGACGACGGCGACCGGTGCGGTCTCGCAGCGGCCGACGCACGGAGCGTGCAACACGCGCACGCCCGCGCCGAGCCGGTTCTGTAGCGTGGCCAGCAGCTCATGTGCGCCCGCCAGCTCGCAGGCGATCGAATCGCAAACGCGGACCGTGATCGCGGGCGGCGGCGTGTCTCCCTCCTTCACGACGTCGAAGTGGTGGTAGAACGTCGCCACTTCGTAGACCTCCGCCATGGCCATCTTCAGCTCGTTCGCGAGCGCCACCAGGTGCCGCGCCTGCAGGCACCCATAGCGGTCCTGAATCTTGTGGAGGTACTCGATCAGCAAATCACGGCGCCGTGGCGCGTCGCCGAGCAGGGCCAGTACCTCGGCGCGCGCCGCCGGCTCAACGTGCCGCCCCTTCGGCGTGGAGCGCACCCGGCCGCGTTTGCCGCGGGCGGGAACGCTCGAGCTCGAGGGTGGCGCGGATCGGTGAGTGGGATCGCTCATCGGATGTTTACGATCAATGGCCATGCTACCATCCTGACGAGTCGCTCCTTATG
>CAZEMI010000112.1:0-11963 GCA_964513235.1 uncultured Acidobacterium sp. | reverse complement strand
CCATCGTGGCGGCCGGGCTTTGCGCCCAGACAGCGGGCCGACTGACGCGAAATCCTCCCCTGCCCCGCGACAAATCCCGCGGGCCGGCGCAAATCCCTGTCAATTCTTCGCGCATTCCAGAGTGGCCGCGCTGGCACGAAGGATGCTCTCGAGGATGGTGTTCACCTTGGAGCATCCATGAAAACCGTCGCCATCGGCATGTTGGGAATCCTGCTCGCCTCCGCCACCGCCACCGCCCAGACGGCGGCCGAGCGCGATCGGATCCTGCAGGACTTCCAGCAGGGCGTCGCGGAATACAGCACCGGCCATCAGTGCCTCGACTTGTTCCCCGAGGCCTTGAACGCGTCGACGCCGGCTCCGCGCATTTTCACGACGCCGGTGGCGATGGTCTTTCGGCAGTTGATTGCCGCCGCCATCACCGCGGGCGGCAGCGCGACGGCGATGCGCGGGGTGAATACGCCACGTCATCACGTCGGCGCGCTCCAGCCGTTCCCAGAGACCGAGCGCAACGCGTTTCCCCAATTACTCGCCAACGCGTTGCCGCCGCTCCCGCCAAGGCTGGAATACCGGCTGATCGACAACGACCTCGTTGTTCGAGATGCCGAGGCTGACGTGATCGTGGCGGTGCTTCGTGATGCCCTGGGCACGACCGTAACCCTGAAGGACTGACGACATGAATATGCCCACCCAGGAATCCTGCACGACGACGGTGTTCATGCCGTTCCGGCGAATGGAGCTGTTGAGTCGCGTTCGTGGTGAATTCAGGGAGATGCCGGGATTGCGGCTGTCGCTGGAGCAAGCGATGCGGCTGTGGTCGCTCGATCGCGCCACCTGCGTAGATGTGCTCGATCAGCTGAGGTCAACGAAATTTCTCGATCTGGATTCGAACGGCAGATACCGATTGGCCCACGGCGGGTACTGATCGGCGTGGACCGTCCGGAAAGGTGGCACGTCATGCGTCGGCTATGCGTCGGTGTGATGCTCACGTCGGTCCTTGCGGGTTGCGCCGCGATGAGCGTGAGCTCGCATATCGAGCGAAACGTCAACTTCGCGGATTACCTCACCTACGACTGGGGACCGCCGGACGGGCTGCCGGTCGGCGACCCGCGCCTGGACAACAACGAGTTCTTCCGGGACTACGTGACGGGCGCGATCGAAAAGGAGTTGGCGGCGAAGGGATTCCGGCAGGCGGGCGGCGGCGAGCCCGACCTGCTCGTGCACTATCACGCGAGTGTCAGCCAGAAGGTCGATGTGTATGAGGCCGACCGGCCCTACGGCTACTGCTACCAGAACTGCGAACCTCGCGTTGTCGAATTCGAGCAGGGCACCCTCGTCGTCGACATCGTCGACCGGCGGACCAACAAGGTGGTGTGGCGCGGCTGGGCCCAAGACACGATGACCGGGGTCATCGACAACCAGGACCGGCTCGAGAAACAGGTCGATGAAGGGGTCACGAAAATGATGAGGCTGTTACCGCAGGGGGGAGCGACCTTCCGATAACCAGCGAGGCTCCGCCACAGACAAGTCCGGGCCTCAGACCGTCATACCAAACGCCAGTCGGCGCTGGCGGTCGGGCCCATGGCGAGCGCGCCCCAGAAGATGACCCGCAGCGCCGGGCGGGCTGGGGGCGCGCCGCCAGCCACCCCACGGATCAGCGGCGCAAACAACTAATCCTCTTCCAAGGTGCGGAAAATTTCCCAGCGCTGCGAATTTCTTCGCCTGTTCAAACTGAGACAGCGGTCCCGTGGCGAGGCGTGAAACCTTGATTGCCGAACGGGCGTAATCTTGCAAAAGCTTGCAAGAGCGCAAGGAGCTTGGATGAAAACGCTGACGATGATGGTTTGGGGTGTTGCGATCGCACTGCTGTCGGCCATGCCGGCCGCCGCAAGCGGCCGCCTGATGGAGACCGACAAGGGCGCGGCGGTCTACGCGGCGCAGAAGTGTTCGATCTGCCACTCGCTCGACGGCAAGGGCCAGGCGAAGGGGCCGCTTGACGGCGTCGGCACGAAGCTAACCGCGGCCGAGATCCGCGATTGGATTGTGAACCCGGCCGAGATGACCAAGAAGCACAACGCCACTCGCAAGCCGGCGATGCGCGCGTATCCCAATCTCCCGAAGGACGACCTCGACGCGCTGGTCGCGTTTCTCGCGTCGAAGAAGAAGAAGTAGACGCCGGCTCCCGGCCATGCGCATCGATCTCCCGTCCGCGGCTCGCAATCCGATCAGTCTGATTGGTGTCGCGATCACCAGCGCCATGGCGGTGGTGTTCCTGATTCTGCTCGCACTCGAGATGGCCGGGCAGATCACGAATCCCTATTTTGGCCTGCTGCTCTTCGTCGCGGTCCCGGCCGTGTTCGTGCTCGGCCTGGTGCTGATTCCGATTGGGGTCTGGCGCCAACACCAGCGCATCAGGGCCGGTCGCGCGGTCGAGGACTGGCCCGTGATCGATCTGCGCTTGCCGCGGATCCGGTCGATCTTGTTCGGTGTCACGGTGCTGACACTGGTCAACGTCATGATCGTGGCGCTGGCCGCCTACGGGGCGGTGCATCACATGGAATCGGCTGAGTTCTGCGGCACCACCTGTCACACCACGATGGAGCCGGAGTGGAAGGCGTATCAGGTGAGCGCGCACTCTCAGGTGTTGTGCGTGTCCTGCCATGTCGGCCCCGGCGCCGAAGCGCTGGTGGAATCGAAAGTCGCCGGCACGCGCCAGCTGTGGCAAGTGTTCGCCAATAGTGTGCCGAAGCCGGTGCCGTCGCCGGTGCGCACGATGCGGCCGGCCCGCGAAACGTGCCAGACCTGTCACTGGGCCGAGAAGATTCACGGCGACAAGCTGAGAGTCATTCGTGAGTACGCCGACGATGAGAAGAGCAGCGAGGCGGCAACCACGCTGCAACTGCACGTCGGCGGCGGCCGCGCCGATCTCGACGCGGGCAGCGGCATCCACTGGCACATGAACATCGACAACCGCGTCGAGTTCATCGCCACCGATCCGCAGCGGCAGGTCATCCCATGGGTGAAGTTCACCGATCGCAACGGCAACGTGACAGAGTACGCCATTGACGGCGTCACGCCCGAGCAGCTCGCGCAAGGCGAGCTCCGGATCATGGACTGCATGGACTGCCACAACCGGCCGGCGCACACGTTCGAGCCGAGTCCCGAGCGCGCGGTGGATAACGCCATTGCGGCCGGCTACCTGCCGCGTGACCTGCCGTTCGCGCGGCGGGAAGCGGTGGCCGCGCTCAAGGACACCTACGCCGGCCAGCCCGAGGCGCTCCCGGGCATCGAGGCGCGCCTGCGCAAGTTCTACGCGGACCAGCCGGCCGACCAGGCGATGCTGGCACGCACCGTGAGCGGCGTGCAGCAGATCTACGAACGCAACGTCTTCCCGGCGATGAAGGTGGGCTGGGGGACCTATCCCAACAATATCGGCCACGTGTTCTTCAACGGATGTTTCCGCTGCCATGACGACAATCACAAGGCCCGTGATGGCAGCGTCATCAAACAGGACTGCGAGAGCTGTCATGCGATGCCTTAAATCAGAAGCTGGGAACCGGCCCGCCTCCGCTCGCGGAGCGAGCTCCGGCGAGGTCACGCCGGAGCGCCTGCGGCGCGAAGGCGGAGAGCCGGGAGCCGGATCGATTTCGATCGTCTTTGCCGCCGTCGTTTTCTTGTTCGCCGGCGTACTCGGCAACGCCTTACTCGCCGCGGCGCCGCTACCGGCAGAACAGCAGCAGGCGCCGCCCACGCCACAACCCGGTTACGTGGGCACGGAGACCTGCGCGACCTGCCACACCGGCTACGACACCTCGGTCGCGGCCACCAAGCACGGCCAGGTCAGCAACCCGCGCGCGCCGATGGCGGGGCAGGGTTGCGAGACCTGCCACGGGCCGGGCGAGGCGCACGCCGGCGATCCGGAGAAGATCAAGCCGGTGCAGTTCAACAAGATCTCCGCGAAGCAAGTCACCGACACCTGCACCACCTGCCACAACCGCGGCGTCCACGCGCTCTGGAACGGCAGCCAGCACGAACAGCGCAACGTGGCCTGCGTCAGTTGCCACAGCATTCACCAGCCGCGCTCCGCAAACGCGCAGCTCAAGGCCGTCAATCAGCAGCAGCAGTGCATGTCGTGCCATCGCGACAAGGTCGCCAAGCTCGATCGCTCGGGCCACATGCCGGTGCGCGAGGGCAAGATGGAATGCACGTCGTGCCACAACCCGCACGGGTCGACCAACGTGCGCCTGTTGAAAGCGGGCAACACGGTGAACGAATCCTGCGCGACTTGCCACACCGAGAAGCGCGGGCCGTTCCTGTTCGAGCACGCCGGCGTCAGCGGTGAGAGCTGCGCGACCTGCCACGATCCGCACGGATCGAATAACGATCGCATGCTGGTGGCCAAGCTGCCGTTCCTCTGCCAGCGCTGTCACAACCACACGCGGCACCCGTCGACGATCTACGACGGCCGGGTCTTGCAAAGCAGCAACCGCCTGTTCAGCCGCAGTTGCGTGACGTGCCACTCGGCCATTCACGGCTCCAATCATCCGGCGGGCCACACGTTCCTGCGCCAGTAGCGGAGGCGATCATGCGTCACACATCATTCATCACCGCTGCCCTTCTGGCGCTGGCGTCATCCGCATTCGCGCAGGATCCGCCGACGCTGCCGCTGCCCACCGACCCGGTTGAGATCGGCCGCAGCCAGACGACCGGCACATGGTACGGCTCGGTGGACTTCGGCGCGCGCGCTACCACGGTCGATGGCGACGAGGCACGGTTCCAGCGCTTCCGCGATCTGCGGCCGGGCGTGTACGGCACCAACCTCGTGACGGGCCGCCGCACCCAGGACTGGACACTGGAGGCGCAGGCGTGGAACGTCGGCTATCGTGATCAACGGTTCCTCGTGGATCTGCAGCGGGTTGGCAGGCTGACCGCGTGGTTCATGTGGGATCAGATTCCGCTCTTCATCAGCCGCGATACGCGGACGCTCTACACGCAGACCGCGCCGGGCGTGTTCCGCATCGAGGACCTGATTCAGCAGGACATCCAGGGCGGCGGCAAGAACCTGCGCAACTTCGAGGACCAGGCGACACGCTTCGACATGCGCACGGTGCGCAAGATCGGCGAGGCGGCGGTCGTGTTCAACGCCAACCGCGACACCGATGTGTCGGTGCACATCAGGAACACGACGCGCGAGGGCTCGATTCCATTCGGCGGCACCTTCGGATTCAGCAATGCCGTTGAGTTACCGGTGCCGGTCGACACTCGCGTCACCGACGTACGCACCGCGTTCGAATGGGGCAACCAGACCGGGATGCTGCGCGTCGGCTGGGACGGGTCGTCGTTCGACAACAACATCGAAAGCGTGGTGTGGGACAATCCGATTCGCTACGGCCCCGACGCGACGGGCGGGCCGTCGCAGGGCCGCATGGCGTTGTGGCCGGGCAATACGCTGACCTACCTGCACGGCACCGGCGCGGTCACCTTGCCGGCGCGAACCCGGCTGACCGGGTACCTCGCGGTGGGCCAGGGCCGTAATAACGAGGACCTGCTGCCGTTCACCATCAACACTGCGGTGAGGCAGCCCACGCTGGCGCGCACCACCGCGCAAGCCGAGAGCCAGATGGCGATCGCCCAGTTCACCCTCGCCATGCGGCCGGTGCGGCGGGTCTCGCTGAACGCACGCTACCGCTATGCCGACGTCGACATCACGACCCCGGTGTTCGAGCGGCCGGAGGGCTCGGTGTCCTACGACAGCAGCTTCTCGGCCAACGCCGGACCGTCCGAGTACCACAGCGTGAAGCGCATCACATTCGACGCCGATGCGGCGTTCGACGTGGCGCGGTTCACGTCGCTCAAGGTCGGCTACAGCCACCTCGGCGCGGATTATCAGCATCGGCTTTGGGAGAAAACCGCGGAGAACGTCTTCCGAGTGTCACTGGATACGACCGGTCACGCGCTGTTCAGCCTGCGCGCGCTCTACGAGAACCGCGAGCGCGAGGGCGAAGGCTTCGAAGCGGAGTCGCTGGCCGAGGTCGGCGAGCTGGCCGGCATGCGTCACTACGACATCGCCGATCGCCGCCGGCAGCGGTTCACGCTGATCGCCAACGCACTCTCAGGAGGCATCTTCAGCCTGACCGCGTCGGCGGGCGTCGGCCGCGATGAGTACGCCAACAGCGCGCACGGCCTGCAGTTCTTCGATTCGGATCAGTACTCCGCCGGCTTCGGCGTGGCGCCCGACGAGCGCTATGACCTGTTTGCGAGTTATGGCTGGGAACGGTATCAATCGCTGCAGCGCTCGCGGAATGCGAATAACGCCGCCGACCAGGCGAACCCGCTCCGCGACTGGACCAGCGATTACAGCGGCAAGGTGAACTTCCTCGAGGCCGGGGTGAATCTCAGCGGCATCCAGCGGACGCACATCCGGATCAGCGGCGACTGGAACAAGTCGAATGACACATATCTCTACGGCCTGGTCACCGGCTCGCCGCTCGCGGCACCCGAACAGCTGCCGCCGGTGAGGAACGAATTGACCCGCGGCGAGATTGACGTCAGCTACGAGCTTGGCCACAACCTGCGCCTCGGCGTGGCCTATTGGTATGACGACTACAAAGTGCAGGACTTCGCGCTCGGACCGACCACGCTGACGGGCATTGCGTTCCCGCCCGTACAGGAAGGCGCGCCGGTGGTGGCCACCAACGCGTTGTTGCTCGGCTATCTCTATCGGCCGTACACCGCACACGCGGGGTTTGTCCGCCTGACCTACGGCTTCTGACGAGAAGTGATACGCGTCTTTGTGTGTCTCAGAGTTCCGCGACAAAGTCGCGCCACGGCAAGGCGCGGACGCCCGGCGCCAGGGCCGCGGTCGAGTGCACCGGTTTCGTGACCTGGTGCACGAGGCACTTGTGCACGGGGGTGTGTCTCCCACGTGCCGTCGCGACGGCGTTGCCCAGGCGCTGCATCGGCAACGCCATGGCCGGCGTGACGGTGCGCCCCGCCTTGCACTCGACGAGCGTCAGCGAGCCGCGCGGTCCCGGCGTCACGAAGTCCACTTCGAGACCCTGTTCGTCGCGAAAATGATAGAGCTCCCGCCGTCCTCCGGCATTGACTTGCGCCTTGATGATCTCGCTCGCGATCAAACCCTCGAATAAGCTGCCCGCGAACGGAGACTTCGTGAGCTCCGCCTCCGATTCGATTCCCAACAAGTGACACGCCAGGCCTGAATCGGCGAGATACACCTTCGGCGACTTGATGAGGCGTTTGCCGAGATTCTCGTAGAACGGTGGGACGATCAGAATCTGCGCCGTCGTCTCCAGCACGCCGAGCCACTGGGTGATGGTCGGCACGCTGACGCCGAGCGGCGCCGCCAGGTCGGTTTTGTTCAGCACCTGCCCGTGTCGGCTGGCGACGAGCGCCAGGAAGCGGCGAAACGTCGCGAGGTCCCTGACTGCAGTGACGGCTCGAACATCCCGCTCCAGGTAGGTCTGCAGATATGACGCAAACCACAACCGGGCGGCCGCCGGGCGCGCGACGACTTCCGGGTACCCGCCGCGCAGCAGCGTCACCTTGGGCGTCTCCCTCGCCGACAACGGGTAGAGCTGCAACACCGCCGCCCGGCCCGCCATCGACTCCGAGACGCCTTGCATCAGGGGGGCTTCCTGCGAGCCGGTGAGCAGCCACTGGCCGGTTCGGCGCGGCTGTCGATCGATGCGCGACCGCACGAGCGCAAACACTTCAGGGACGTGCTGCACTTCGTCGAGGATGACGGGCGTCTTCACGGCATCGAGGAATCCGTGTGGGTCGGCGCGCAGCCGCGCGACCAGGTCAGGGTCTTCCAGGAGGAAGTACTCGGCGTCGGGGAAGAGGCGGCGCAGCAGCCAGGTTTTCCCCGCCCGGCGAGGCCCGGTCACGATGACCGCCGGAAAGCCCTTCACCGCTTTCCGGACCTGCCGCTCCAGCTCCCGCCGGACATATCGCATGTTGAGAATTATAAACCATTACTTTAGAATTCTCAACATGGCTGTACGGGGCTGGGATCATTGGCCGCCGGCTCCCTTGTGAGTGTGCCCCTTGGCGGGACCGTCGCCAACGAGCACGGTCCCCATCAGGCCGCCCTCGGCATGATCGAGGATGTGGCAATGGATCATCCATTCACCCGGGCGCTCGTCGAAATGCACCAGTAATCGCACCGTCGTCTTCATGGGAACGTTGACGGTGTCCTTCAGTGCGAGCGGCCGCACGGGGTCGCCCTGGTCATCGAGCACGTGAAAGAAGAAGCCGTGGAGGTGGAACGGGTGATCCCAGTCCGAGTCGTTCTTGATGGTCCAAATCTGTTTCTCGCCGAGCTTCGCCAGAAACGGCTTCGCCTTCCAGAACGGAACGCCGTTGATGCGGAACTCCGACTTGTTGTTCTGCATCGGTGGCAGGGTGAGGATCATCTCCACCGGCGTCGCGCCCGCCGTTGACGGCGCTTCCATCGTGCGGGTGACCGTCACCGCCTTGGCCGTCACCGGCGGCTCGTTCGTGAACTCGATGGTGAGCACTTCTTCGACGCTGCGATACTCGACGCTCCCGTAACCGCGGTTGTAGAGCATCGCCCGCAGCGGCAGCGGCGTCCCCGCCTTCCCTTTCGGCGTGACGATCACGTCCACCCGCTCGCCGGCGGTGACCAGGAGAATGTCTGTCCTGGTCGGCCGTTCCTGGATGCCGCCGTCGACGCCGATCACCGTGAACTCCTGGCCGTCGAGGTCGAGATAAAAGAAGCGGCTCTTCGCGGTATTGACGATGCGCCAGCGCTGCGGCGCTCCCGGCCGCGCGCGTAGCACCGGACGGTGTGTGCCATTCGCCAGCACGTAGTTGCCTTCGCGGCCGAAGACCATGCCGGCCGAGCCGCCGCTGTCGGCGGACTCCAGCTCGCCCTTCGCATTGAAGCCGATGTCGCTCAGCACCAGCGTCAGCTGATCCTCGACGCCGACGCCGTCGTTGGGATCCTCGACGAGCAGCGGGCCGTACAGGCCAAAGCCCACCTGCGCCGCCGACATGACGTGCGGGTGATACCAGTAGAGCGCCGCATCGCGGACGACGAAGTCGTAATCGAAGGTCTCGCCCTTGTTCACGGGCGGTTGAGAAATATCGGGCACGCCGTCCATCTCGATCGGCACCCGCACGCCGTGCCAATGCACCGTCGTCGGCTGGTCGAGCTCGTTGGTGAAATGGACGATCAGCCGGTTGCCGACCCTGGCCTTGATCAGCGGACCCGGCAGACCGCCGTTATAGGTCCAGGCCTTGACGATCTTGCCCGGCGCCACTTCCACGTCCGCGAGCTTCGCGACGAGCTTCACTTCGACGATATCGGGATCGGCGTTGAGATCGGGCAGCTCGTTGAGCGTGAGACCGTCGGCCCACCCGGCCGGCGCGTAGGACTGGGCGGCTGCGGCCCACGGCGCGAACAGGCACACCAGCAGGATCGGAATGCAGCGGGACATCATTCGAATTGTGGCAAATCGACGCATGGCGTATGTCTGCAAACGTCGCAGCCTCAGGATGGTGTCGGCAGGCGGCGGATCTTGATGCCCAACGTGATCAGGAAGCCGACAATCAGCAGCGTCGCGACGGCAAGCCCGCGCCGGCGCGTCTGTAATTCCTCGAGGGCGGCATGGCCCGCGCGCTCGGCCCGCCGCGCGGCCTCCGCGCCCGTGCCCGACAGCTCTGCAAACGGCTCATCCGTGAACGTGTGAATCGCCACGCGCGACTGAATGAATTGGTCGCGCGCGTCGTGTAATGCCAGGTGGGCGTCTTCCACGAGCATGCCGGCCTGTTCGGCACGCGCCACCACCGCCTCGGCCGACGCGATTGCCGAGTCAAGACCGTCGAGGCCGTCGCGGAACTTCCTGATGGTGGCGGCGCCGGCGCCGGTGGCGTCGTGACAGGTGGCGCACACGGCGGGTTCGGTGACGCCGATCATGGCGTGGCTCGGCCGTTGAATGGCGTGGTTGTTGTGGCAGACGAGGCATTCGGCCTGGCCCATGTCGTCGAAGATCGCCTTCTTCGGTCCCTGGGTGAAGTTCTGCGCTTCACGGACGTGGCACTGCGCGCATACGCTGGCGACCTCGGTCACGCCCGGCGGGGTGGCGCCGTGGCTGCCATGGCAGGTGTTGCACGTCGGCGCGGACGTATCGCGCCGCTTCAACAGCGCATCCGCGTGAACGCTCGACGACCAGTCGGCGAAGACGGTGGCCTCGCGGCCAAACGCCTTCATGCGCGCCGGATCGGCGTGGCACCGCGCGCAGGTGGTGGCGACGTTCATCGGCGCGATCGGCGAGCGGGTATCGCGGACACGCACCACGTCGTGCGCGTTGTGGCAGTCGGTGCAGGTGGCGACGCGGGTCTCGCCCTTGGTCATGGCGCGGCCGTGCGCGCTCGTCAGGTACTGCGCCATCTGATCGATGCGCACCTGCGGATCGAACTTACGCATGTAGGCGGCATCGCTGTGACACGACGCGCACGTCGCCGCGGTGGTGACGCGGGAGATTGAAGTGTACGAGCCGGCGGTCTGTCCTTTGTGGCACGACACGCACTCAACACCGGCGGCCGCGTGCACGCTCTGCGCGAATCCCGCCGGTGGGTCGGTCGCGCGGTCCTGGGCCGCGGCGCCCGCGGCGGAGGTGACGGCGAGCGTCCATGCGAAACCAAACGCTCGCGCGGCGCTGGAGATCGTCCGCATCAGTGTCCCTCCCCACCGGTAAACGCGAGGAGCGATAGGGCGGCCATGATCAGCAGCGCCACCACCCCGCCCCACCGGGCCACCGCGCGCGACTTCTCACCGGTGGCCCACAACGGCACGGTGAACGCGATCACGCCGAAGACCCCGATGCCGCCCAGCGCGAGCAGCTCCCCTTCGACGCCCAGCACGTGCGCCGGCACGTACTTCAGCACCTGGAACATCCACAGGAAATACCACTCCGGCCGGATGCCGGCCGGCGCCGGGGCGAACGGATCCGCCTTGACGCCGAGCTCCCACGGGTAATACGCCGACAGACCGGCGAGCAAGGCGAGCGCCAGCGTCCAGCCGAAGGCCTCGCGCATCACGAAGTGCGGCACGAAGGGCCACACGGGAACGGGCCGGCCGGCCCGTTCGGCTTCCGCTTCAACCCGCGGAGGAACGCTCATGCCGTGGCTCTGCACCAGCCAGAGGTGCATGCCGACGAGCACCGTCGCGATCATCGGCAGAATCGCCACGTGCATGCCGAACAGCCGCGTCAGGGTGGCGCCGGTCACATCGGGCCCGCCGCGAATGAACCGGACCAGGAAATCCCCGGCCACCGGCATGCCCGTCATGATGTCGGTGCCGACGCGCGTGGCGAAGTAGGCGAGCTCGTTCCACGGCAGCAGGTAGCCGGTGAAGCCGAAGCCGAGCGTCAGCGCCAGCAACAACATGCCGCTCATCCACGTGAGCTCGCGCGGGCGCCGGTAGCCGTGCAGGAACAACACGCTGAACAGATGGGCGACGGCCGCGGCAACCATCAGGTTCGCCGACCACGAGTGAATCGATCGAATCAGCCATCCGAACTGCACGCGCGTCATGATGAACTGCACGCTCTCGTACGCCTCGCTGGCGCTCGGACGGTAATACAACAGCAGCAGTGCGCCCGTTCCCACCTGCATCGCGAACAGGAACAGCGTCATGCCGCCGAGGTAATAGGCAAACGAGTGACGGTGAACCGGGACGGTCTTGTGACGAACGAGCTCCGTCACCGCTTCCAGCGGCAATCGCTCGCGTCCCCACTCCGCGATGCGGGTCCGCATCAGGCCCTCCGCACGACGACGACTTCGTCACCTTTCAGGGCGACGTCGTAGCGATCGAGCGGACGTGGCGGCGGCCCTTCGACGTTGCGGCCCGTCAGGTCGTAGTGGCCGTTGTGGCACGCGCACCAGATGTGCTCGATGTCGGAACGGTACTGAACGGTGCA
>CAZEMI010000111.1:0-16202 GCA_964513235.1 uncultured Acidobacterium sp. | reverse complement strand
ACGGTCGCGACGATGATGGCCAACATCGCGAGGACGGCCGGAGCCGTTCCAGATTCGCGGCGAAACATGTGCGTGGCAGCCGCGCCGCCCATCAGGGCCGCGAGACTTGCTGCCGCTGCCGCCGTCAGATCCGGCGCGATGCCGGTTGCAGCTGGCACGATCAGCCCGATCGCGCCGAGAATTTCCGCCGTGCCGAGCAGCTTGATCTGCTGTTCCGGCACGTCGCGCATCCATCCCATGTGCGAATTGGATTCGAGCTGCGCCTTGGATCGAAGTATCTTCATGGCACCGGCCGCGCCAAATGCGACGGCAAGCACGATCTGTATGCCCCACAAAACCAGGTTCATTGTTATTGCCTCCGCGGTCAAGAGGGCAAGACCTGTTCCCCCAGCAATTACCGGAAACCGGCCACTCCGTGCGATAAGGGTGACGAAATAGCGTCACGGAAGGCACATGCACATCGAATGCGTCACGAGCGGTGAGTGCACCGCACCATTTCCTCTCTACCGCGCGCTGGTTGAGACGCTGCTTGGCGCTCACGACCCTCCTGGCGCCGATGCCGATCCTGTCGTTGCGCACGTCCTTGCCACGTGCGCCGGGTACGCCTACGCCGACGCGACGACGCTGTCCACGATGATGCAGCGCGTTGGCGTCGAATCGAATGCGTGCGTCCGCATCAGCCAGACGGTGGACGCCATGATGATCTTTTCAACGGCCTTTGTCGTGCAGAGCCGTTGTGGCCGCGTGGTGATCGTGGCCTTTCGCGGCACCGAGCCGGCAAATCTTGGCAACTGGCTTGCCGACGCCGATGTCGGCGGCGAATCATCGGCCCTCTCGAATGAAACAGCCGATGGCGCCCTCAGGGTGCACGCCGGATTTCACCGCAACCTGCGCGCGGTCTGGCTCGGCGTAGTGGAGACCGTGGCTCTCGCGTTGGCGGGCCGATCGGTCGCCAATCCTGCGAGCCACGTCAGCGAGCCGATGCAGGCGCTGTACGCAACGGGCCACAGTCTCGGCGGCGCGATGGCTCAGTTGTTCGCGCTCTCGATGATTGGCCGGCGCGCAACCGCGCCGATCGTGCCGCGCTTGCGCGCCGTTTATACGTTTGGCCAGCCGATGGCCGTATGCCGTCCCGTGCCGTCGTGGGCTGAGCAAATTGGCGAGCGCATGTTGACCCACGTCATCGCCAGCGATTTGATTCCCGCTCTTCCACCGGCGACGTGGGGTCCGTTCACGCATCTTGGCCGGACCTATCGTTACGACGGCGGGGCCTGGCACCGCGCCCGATCGCACGTCGAGCCGTTGAAAAGCCTTCGCGAGATTCCGAAAGCCATGGTGGCGGTGTTGGCGCCGGAAAAGTACCGCTCCGCCCGGCGCTCGTTGGCCGAGCATCCGCCCCAGTACTACATCGACGCATTGCGCCCGGAGGGAATGATTTCCGAGTTCGGCATCTGACGGTTACCCCGACAGCACGCCGGGCCAGTAGCGCATCCAGCGCCGTTGCGCCGCGCGCTGTTTCCATTCGGGGTCGTTTCGATCGATGCGCAGCGATGTGGCGAACAGCTCATCGAACCGTGCCTCGAGCGTGCTCGCAACCGATTCGTCCTCGACCACGAGCAGGAGCTCGCTTTCCCAGTAGCCGGCCGTGACATCGAGGTTGGCGCTGCCGACCGCGCACACTCGTCCATCGACGCTGATCGTCTTCGCGTGGACGTGCGGCCGGATGTCGCCCACCGCGCGACCCCACGAGGGCTGGTGCGGCACTTTGAACTCGTAACAGTCACCGCCCGCGGCCACGATCGGATCGACGCGGGAATGCACGAACGAGGTCGCCATCGTGCGAGCCGATGCCCACGGCCCCGCAAACGGTCCGCCATCGTGTCGTGGTGTGAGGTTGCCGACCAGGGTGCGGACCCGGACGCCGCGTCCGAGCGCGCGCAGCAACGCGTGCTGAATTTCAAGCATCAACGGGAACCCGTTGACCACGGACACGTGCGAGCGCGCCGCCTCGATCATTCCCACGAACGCTTCCACCGTGTGCGCGTCGCGCAATCCACGATGGACCACGACCCGGGCCGCGACCGCGCCTGCCGGCGGGCACTCGGCAATCTCGAAGGCGCTGCCGCCGGCACCATGCCAGGCCTCGAGGAACGACCCCTCCAGTTCGGCCACGGCCGGACCCTCGACGCGGGCGCCGGCGTCGAGCCATGGCACCATGCGCCACGGCATTGATGGATCGAGCGGGACCTCGTCAAATCCCGCGTAGTACTCATGCGACAGGTTCCGTCCGCCAAGCAAGGCGACGCGGCCATCGACGACGACGAGCTTTCGGTGATCGCGCTGCTTCAGGTCGACGGGCGCCGAACCGGGTCCGATGGGGTTGCCGACGCGCAGCTCCACGCCAGGCCGCGACGAGAGGCGATCGAGAATCGGGTTGCGCAGCCCAAACGAGCCATGCAGGCCATGCAGGGAATCCACCACGACGCGAACGGTGACGCCGCGAGCGGCCGCCGCCGCCAGCGCCGCTTCCACCGGACACCCCACGTCATCGTCGAGCGCCATGTACACCTGGAAGTGCACGCGCTGTTTACTGGTGTCGATCGCGTGCAGCAGCCAGTGGCGCGCTTTCGAGTTGTCGAGTTCAACCTCGATGCGATTGCCGCCGATCAGCCTGCTGTTGGTGGTGGCATCGAGCCGTGAGGTCAGCGTGGCGCCCGCGGCGCCAGTGTCGGCCGGCAACTGAAGGGCGGGCAGCTCGTCAGGGCGAACCGCAGCGAATGCCGTCGTTGATGGCGGATGCGGACCACGATACACAACCGCCGCGATCCGAAAGCCGTGCGCGCGCATGCGAGCCGCCGTGCGCGCCAGTCGCACCGCATCAATCAGCGTGGAGACGTCGTGGGCGTCGCCCTCGTCGAGCACGGTGCTGGTATCGATCACGATCGGCGGCAGACCGGCGGCTCTCAACCTGGCCCGGAGCGATCGGCAGCTTCGAGTGGAGCGGATCCTGACACCAATCGGCTCCGCCCAGGTGACCTGTTTGATGGCGCGCAACTCGTGCAACCGGAGCTCGGCGTCGAAGAGCAATCGCGGCCGGTCGTCGGGCCGAAGCACGGCGACCTGGGTGTCGAGCGACGACAACGACGCGGTCCGGCCATGCCGCGACAC
This sequence comes from uncultured Acidobacterium sp., assembly GCA_964513235.1. Classification (GTDB taxonomy): domain Bacteria; phylum Acidobacteriota; class Vicinamibacteria; order Vicinamibacterales; family UBA2999; genus 12-FULL-67-14b. The sequence continues at coordinate 13,034 of CAZEMI010000111.1, read as the reverse complement.
GCCGAGCGAATCGCCGAGGCCAGAGGGGAGTTCGCTCTTGCCGTCGCGGCTGAACACCCGCGCCACCGTCGCACCGTCGCGAAAGAACTCCAGTTCCTGATCGGCGATCGGCGTTCGACGGCCAACGCCAACGGCGTACTCCGTCCGAATGCGGATCATCGCGCCGTCGTCAAGCAGATCGGGGATGTCGATCGCGCGCTCCCACTCGGCGCTGCGCGCGCCAATGGCGGGCAGCACCAGCACCGGATGACGGCGTGCTGCTGCCGCCAGGAAGGCGGGCGGCAGGCGTGGGAGAACGATCAGGTGCGGGTCGGCTGAAATCTCGCCGCGCAACATGCGGCGGAACAGGTCATCGCCGTCGACGGGCTGCACGTCGACGGTGATTCCGGCAATGCTGCGAATCTGCCGGATCTCCTGGTCGGAGAGGCGAACGCCAGACAGCAGCGACGCACGATCCGTCGTCCTGGCGTGAGCCGCAAGGAACGAGGCGATGAGCCAACGCTCTCTCGCACTCAGACCGACGCACAACAGGCCGTATGGACCCTCGGATCCGCCGTCAGGGAGGTAGAGGATGGCCACCGCCGCACGCTTCCGCAACTCGCCGGCGAGCGCGAGACCGGCGCGTTGGTGAGCGCCAATTGCCACCAGGTCGATGCCAGTCGACGTCACCAGCTCGGTCAAGGCATCGATCGTCAATTCGGCGGCAACGCGAACGTCCGCGGTGGGCGCGAGCAGGTGGGCCGCAGCGCGCAGGCGGTCGAGCGCCTCACCGGCGGCCTGCTCCTGTTCCGCGGCCGGCGCCATCCATGCGAACAGCTGTGGCGCCTGATGCGCGACGACCGTGACATGTTCGGGGGACGGCACGAGCGCGCGCAGCACCGCGAAGGTCGATTGCGGATCGCCAGCGGCGTCAGCGAGGACGAGCACCCGCCGGTAGTTCATGAGGCGCGCCTCACGGCGGCGGCCGCGCGATCGATTGGCCGCCGCTCGAATCCGCCGCGGATTGGGTCAACCACGTGTGCCTCGATCGACCGCAGCGTGCCGGCCTCGTCTACGTCGTAGACGTTGAAGCCGGCTCGCACTGATGCGTCCGGATGATCGAGCGCCGCGCCGCTCGCGCCGATCGCGTCGAGACTGCCGTTCGTGGTCGTGATCGTCTGGTGCTCGCGGATATGCAAGTGCCCATACAGCACGAGCCCGCGCGGAAGCGAGGCCAGCGAGGTCCGCAACGCCGGCGCATCGACGAGACCGTCCTTGAGCTGAGCCAGGCGCGAGCGTCTGTCCACTGGCGGATGATGGATCAGGATCACCGGCAGGCGTTGACGCACGGCGGGGTGCTCCAGGATCCGCTGCAGCGCCGCGAGCTGTTCGTGGCCGACGAACCCTGCCGAGATGAACGGGGGACGAGGCACGGCGCTGGACAGCGCGACCAGCGCAATCGCACCGCGCAGCTTCACGCAGGGGAACGATCCCGCGCGAAGGTCGCACGCCAGCTCCGGTAAATCACTTTCGAAGAACTTTCCGAAGTGATGAGGGAAGCGCCTGGTGTCGTGAGTGGACGGCAGGTAGATGTCGTGGTTGCCAGGGACCACCGTGACTTCCGTTCGTCGCGCCGCCTCCGTGAGTAGCGCCGCGGCCTCTTCGTATTCATGTTCAAGCGCGAGATTGGTAAGGTCGCCGGTCACGACCAGATGGTCGCAATTCGCCGTCGCCGCGGCCATCACCGCCAGCAAGTACTCCCGCCGATGCACGCGGCCGCGTTTGAGCAGGAGGTTCGCGAATCCGGTGAGGCGCTTGTTGAAGATCATGCTTCCCCAGTGCGCCGCCGTACCCGACAGGACGTGCGGATCCGAGACGTGGACAATGCGCATTACGCGTCAGTCCTCCCGCGCGATAACGTTACGGGGCTTACGTTTTCTGAGGACGACGAAGGCGCATGCAAGATAACGCGGCGATCACGGTGAACTCAGGACGGAACTCCGTACACTGCATCGACCAGCGTCCCGAGCGCGAACGGTTTATCCAGCACGGTTTGCACGCCGAGCGCGATCGCGCGCTCGACGACCTCGTCGCTGCCAAACGCTGTCATCAGAATCACCGATGCCTCCGGCTGCAACTGACGCACGGTCCCCATCAGCGACAGGTCCCGCATGTCCGGCAGCCGCAGGTCGAGGAGGATGACGTCGAAGCCAGGCGGGCCCGCCGTGATGTGACGCAGTGCCGACGCGCCGTCGGCCGCCTGTTCGACGTCGAGACCGAGTCCCGATAGTGTCTCGGTGATCGACCAGCGGATCAGCGGCTCGTCATCCACCACCAGCACCCGCCGCGGGATTTTTCCCGCGGCGGGCCTTGAAATCTCCCACCGCGGTAACGGCGGATTCATCAGTTTCCGGCCCGGAACCGGCGCAACGGCGACGGTGGTCTTAGTCATGACTACGACGACATCAAGAATCGCGCCACTGTCGCCTCCACCCACGAACCATGTGACGCGAAACGCATGATCGCAGCTTGCGTCAGGCCGGCCGTGGGCGCAGGCGAACGACGTTGCCACTCGTGCGTTTCTCTGCGGCCACGTCCGCGGCCGGCGATGGCGTTAGCGGCTGGTGACGTTCCCACCATGCCCTGGCGGCCCCGGGAGTCCAGGCATTCGGCCCAACGGATGCGGCCAGCCGCTGGCTGACCTCCGCAGCGGACGCCGGACGGTCATCGGGGTGCTTTGCCAGGCACTTCATGATGAGCGAATCGAGCGTGGGCGGAATCGCGAAGGGTGAACGGGCCCTCAAAGGGATCGGCGTGTCCTTCACGTGGGCGATCGCGGTCGCGACCGGCGTGCTGCCGGAGAACACGGGTTGTCCCGTCAGCATGTAATACGCGACACAACCAAGAGAGTAGAGGTCCGTCCGTCCATCGACATCGTCACGACCCAGTGCGCTTTCCGGCGCCATGTAGGTTGGTGTTCCGACGACGATGCCTTCCATCGAGACCATGGTCATCGTTCGCCCGGCGGCCGTGTGCTTGACGAGACCGAAGTCGAGCACTTTCACGAAGTCATGATCGGGACCCAGCGTGCAAAGCAGAATGTTCGCGGGCTTCACGTCGCGGTGAACGAGACCCCGCGCGTGAGCCTCGCCAAGCGAGTGACAGACCTGCCGAAGCAGGTATACCGTGCGGGCGGGGTCCACGGGTCCGAATTCTTCGACCAACCGCTCGAGACTCAGCCCGTCGAGCAGTTGCATCACATAGTAGAAGTCGCCTTTTTCCGTCACGCCGAAATCGTACACGTCGATGGTATGGACCGAGTCGAGTGCCGCTGTCTCTCGGGCTTCACGCTCGAACCGGCGCACCAGTGTCGACCGCGTCTGCTCAGTGTCGCCGAGCACCCCGTTGCGAATCAGCTTGATGGCAGCCGGACGGGCCAACAGCCGGTGCTCGGCCCGCCACACTTCGCCCATACCACCGGCGCCGATGCGTTCGGTCAATTGGTAGCTGCCGATCTCGATCGCGTCTTTCAAGCGCATGTTGAAGCGATGCACGCCGCGCGAAATCAAGTACGCCAGGATCGCGCACGGATAACTCGACGTGAGGAAGTACGCAGCCGCCTCGAACGGCCGGTCGACGTGCGTACCATGTGCGGCTACTGATATCGCGAGCCCTACGGGACCCATTGACGCCGACAACAGCGAGGTAGCGAGAATCTTCCTCGGTGTGTTCGGAACGAGCAGCGGATATACGACAATCCACACACATTCCGCTGGAATGAGGAAGAGGGCGGAAGTTCCAGCGATTGTGGGCAGCCCTCGCCAGAACTCACGGACCGTGATGCCGAGCGCACCAACGACATGGAACACGAGGCCGGCATCGAGCAGGCGTTTGGAGGGCACGGCGCCTTGTCGCACCGCAACAAAGACAGCGATCGCTGCGACGACGGCTCCGAGACCGAACACATCAGGGATGCCGAAGTCCGATCGGTCCACCGTGCCTGCGACAGCGGCCAGGGCGAGCCGCGCCGACGGCCCCGTGATATTCGCAATCACGTAGGCCAGCGCCAGCCATCCCAGCCGCTGTACTCCTTCGGCAACCGTCTCTGCCGGGAGAGACCGTTCGCGTCCTTGCGACACGCTACGCCGCCAATCGTTCGGCGTCCACGCGACGATTCGGCGCGCGTGTCACGTACGAAACCGCCAGCGATCCGAGCAAGGCGACCGGCGCCAGCGTGAGGGCCCCATCATCCGCCAGGTAGTGGGCCACGGTTGCCGCAATCCACATAAAGGTGAAGTTGGCATAGACCCACTCTTTCAACAGCGACAGGCGCGGCAGCAGCAGCACGATAGATCCGGCCACCTTCCCGATGCCGAGCAGAATGCGCAATTGTTGCGGATACCCGACGTGCTGGAAGTTCTCAACCGCGTGGGGGGTCGTCATCAGATAGCTAATGCCCCCCGACAGCGCCGCGATCGTCACCAGACCCGTGGCTGCCCAATACGCAATCTTTCTTGCCATGGTGGTCTCCTGTTAATTTGTCCGGCGCCTGGCGCCTTTGCTTGCCGGCGGATTGCCGGTGGGTACTCGCTCGAAGCCGACGAGCGTCCAGCCCGTCGCGTCGCGTTGAAAGTAAGCGTGCGCAGGTTCCGTCCAACTGTCCGGACCTCGATTCGCGGAGATCTCAGCGCGGATGTATGTGCCCTGTGCAGTAGGGAGATTCTTCGGCGCCTCAACGCTCGTCGCCGTCGCGCGAGTGTCGCTAAGGGTCGCCACTGTGCCGGTCGCGTTGTCGAACCGTTGCCAGACCACGACATATTCGGCGGGCGCGGACGCCACACCGGCATCCACTGCGGCGTTCCGGAACGTCAGCGTCCCCGAAGACGACAGGCGAACGTCGGCCACCGGGTTCACTGCCGGAAGGTAACGACGCACAATGGCATCGCGTCTCTCGATGAGAAACTTCGAGAGCATCTCCTCGGACCGGGGATCGTTGAAGCGGCCGACGCGAATCAGCGTGTTGAGCATGTCGTCCGTGAAGGCCTGGAGCCGCGAGGCCGCCCAGAACTTGTCGTCCATGCGCGCCGATCGGAACGCGGAATTGGCGTAACGGGGCTTCCACCGCTCGGGGTCCCACTGCGTGTTGTCGATGGGGAAAGCGCCAACGGAGTCTGCACGATAAAGCGGGATCGTCCGCCAGTCCTTGACATAGAACCCAAGGCTTGGAACGCCGCCAAGCGCCTGCTTGCCCTCGATCAGGTACTCCCAGCCTTCGTACGCCTCACGCGGGTAGACGCCCGCACTGCCAATCGCGGATCCGAAGTCCAACAGGTGATGCCGCACGACCTGTTGGCCGTTCTGTTCGACGACGGTGTCGAGCGTGTTGATGGATTTGGAGTCGACGTGGTTCAGCCACGCCGAGAAGGTCCCATAGCCCCGCAGTTCGCGACGATGCTCGTGCGGGATCAGATCGTTGGCATCGTCCGACCGCGTGCCGTAGAACCGGAAGCCACCGACCGGCCGGCCCTCGAGCGCCTTGCTGACCACCACGCGGTACGATCCGTCAGCCTCGCGGTGCGCTTTGCGCAGCAGCACCCGGATGTCGGATTCCTTGAACAAACGCCGCTTGCCGCTCGGCGAGGCGATGCGGGCTTGATCGTCGATCGTCAAGTCCTCGGGCCGCAGCGTCGCCAGGTGCGTCTCCGGCACGTTGTATCCGAGCGCCCAGAACACCCTCGCGACAACGACTTCAGTCCCGGTCGCCATCGCCGGATAACCCGGCGGATCGAACTTGACGAACCACACCTCGCCTGCGGCATCACGCACCCTGAACCCCGGCATCACGCCGTCGTTCTTCGCCGCGATGACCGTCCAGCCGCCTGGCGCCGGGCCGCTGCCCGAGGCCGGCCCTTTGACGAGTTCGTCCACCGTCACGGGCACCGAACCCAGCCGGTTCGTGAACCAGGTCGAGTCGGGCACTTCATCGATGGTGTTGACGTTCTGCGCGCGGACGTTCGGCGTCTGATCGCCGGGCCACGAGAACAGGTTCTCGAGCGTGTCGTACTCCAGATCGATTTCCCGGTCCTGTACGCCCGACGCGTCCTCTGCGTCGACAATCTGAGTGATCGGATCGTCCGGATAGAACTTCTGGCCGTTCTTGACGGCGCCTGCCGTGACCGCGACGGCGAACACACAACCGATCGCGAATAGCCCCTGACGTCTCCTGCTTGCGTTGCTGACCATTAGAATGCGCCTCCCGCGCTGACGAGAAGACGAGCGGCGTGCTCACGGCTGCGCGCGACGTCGACCCTGAATGCGTACCCTTTCACACCGATGATCCTCATGCCGATACCGTACGAGTCCTCGAGATCGCGGAAATCGAGGTCGCCCTTCTGCGCCGCGACTTTGCCGGCGTCGTAGAACACCGCCATGTCAAGGAAGCGCGCCGGGGTCCAGCGCAACTCGGCGTTCATGACGAGGCGATGGCGATCGCGGAAGCGCAAGTCCGGAAATCCGCGAAGGGTCTCGCCGCCGCCGAGTGAAGGCAGCATGAAATACGGGACGGCTTCGGTCGCAGTGATGTCCGTGACGGTGGCGAGACCGCGGAGGGCAATGACCCAGTTCGCCCGCATCAGCGGAATCAACTGCGTCACTTCGGCCTCGAGCGAGCGGAAGGAGTAGTGATCGTGATCCACCTCACGGAAATCGTCGAACTGGATCCGGTACAGCCCTCCCTTGCCTGAGTAGCCCAGTCGTCGACGCCAATCGACAACGGCGCGTGCGGTGCTGTTCACGTAATTGAACTCGTCCTCATCGAGGCCCGGGGTGTCGGCTGGTGAGAACCTGGTGTGGATTCGCGGACCGTTGGGTCCCTCAAAGCTGTTGATGTCCAGATAGTTGGCACCGCCGCCCACCGACACATACCGATTGATGGCGAAGTCGACGCGTCCTCCCGTTTCAAAAGGCGCGTAGCCGAACAAGGTCTTGTCCTCCTTGGCGGAGTCCTGACCGATGCCGTAGTACTTCACGTCAGGCGCGTCCAGGTAACCGGCCGTCAGGGTCACGCGTCCGCGGTTTGATGCGAAGGACGGAAGGGTGACATCGGCCTGCGTCCGCCAGAAGCTATTAATCGAGTAGGCGGCGGTCCAATTGATCGCGCCGTTGTCGCCGATCGGCGTGCGCCCACCGAGACCGGCGGCGAGCCCACCGCCGGAATACACAGAGTCGAGGACCGGATAAAACCCGCGCGCCTCGGTGGTGAGCCATCCCCACTTCTCGAGGCGGTCGATGATCTTTTCCGCGCGGTTTCGTTCCGGCGGCGAGACGACGCGCAGCTTGTCCGCCTGCTCCTGGCGGATGACTTCGGCCCTCGTGTCCTGGGCCATCGCCTGGCCGGCGGGGATCAGGAACATCGTGGCAGCCGCGATCAATGCGGCGCGGACAGGTCTGACAGGTGAACAGCGAACAGCGGGCATATGGTCCTCCACGTGGTGAATCAGTACGAATTGCAGGGCGGGCATGACCGCTCTTGGCGAGTCAATGACCGATGCGCATCAGCGCTCCCGCGTCTGCGACCTGCAATGGCAAAGGTGATGCCCGGCGGATAGCGCCGAGCGCCCATTCGCGTGCCGCGGCCGTTTGTCCAAAAACACCGCCCAAATCGAGTCAGTTCGCTGTTGCGTTCGGACGCATCAGCAGTCGACGTGTGACACCGGCCTTGCGTCGTGGCGCACGGTACGTGCGTTTTCAAACGGCTGGTCGTGGCAAAGGGAATGGCGTGTCAGTGCCGCCGTCCGCCTTCCACCTCGCCGCCAGGAACCACAGACGCGCATCCGTCCGGCACAGCAAATCCATCTCGTCGCGCGTGAGCTCGGCGCCTCGCATACATAGCTCGGCGACCGTTTCGATCCGATCGAGCGCGAATCGAGTGCGCAGGTTCTCGTCGGTGAGCAGCGTGTCGATGACCTTTCCCATTTGTGACATGGCGTCGCCTCCCTCTGAGCTGATCGGCAACGGCAATATCCGCGCCACTGCGCGTTCACGCGCGGTCTGCGCGCTGTCACGCATCGCCGCATATCGATCGGCACGCCAGCAGCCGGAATCGCGTTGGCAGCAACGTTGCTGTGGCAGGCGCGCAGGAGGACGCAATGAGGTGCCATGCCATCGTCTGGGTGTTCGGTCTGATGTTGGTGCTCACCGCCGGCGCGACCACGTATGGGACCGCTGCCGGCGTTGTGGATATCACGCTTCGCGGGGCGTACTTCTCGGAACCGGCGACCGTGCAAATGACCGTCGCGGTCGAACCGAACGACGCCAACCGGACGCTTTGGATCGAGGCGGACGGCGAGGGCATGTACGCAGCAAGCGAGATCACGCTAAATGGAGCGAACGAGAAACGCCTGCATCAGGTCATCTTCAAGAGCCTCACCGCTGGACACTACTCAGTGCGCGCCCACGTGCGCTCATCAACCGGTGTGCGCGGCATGGCGACGCGCGAGATTGAAGTGATTGGATTAGGGGCGCAATAAACGGCGTGCGCACCGCACGCACGGGGATGATCAAGATGCGAATCGCAACGCTGGCAACGACCATTTGTCTGACACTGCTCGGCACGATCGCGTTAGCGCAGAGCGTGACGTATGACTACGATCGCGCCGCCAGTTTCTCGAATTACAAGACCTACGCGTGGACGCGCGGTACGGAGTTACAGGACGAGTTCAACCACGCGCGCGTCGTTCGAGCCATCGATGCCGCCCTGGCGGCGAAGGGGCTCGCACACGTGGAATCCAGCGCCAACCCCGACGTGCTCGTCGCCTACCACGCGAGCTTCGACGGGAACCTGGAAATCATCGGATCGACCGACGGGTGGGGGCCTCTCAATCTTGGAGGTCGGTGGGGTTCGGCGAGGGTTCGGCCAGTGCTGGTCGGAACGCTTGTGGTCGACATTCTCGATGCACGCAAGGGTGCGATCGTGTGGCGGAGCCGGGCCAGCAGTGACATCGGGCCGAGCGACAAGCCGAACACTCGCGACAGAAAGATCGCGAAGGCCACGGAGAAGATGTTCAAGGACTACCCGCCGAAGCCATAGGACGCGGCTGGTCCATGCGCATCATCGGGCGGGCGGGTCCCGATGCGTGAGCCACGCCGGCATCTCGAGATGCCGGTGAATGGCCAGCGCGCGCACGCCGAAGATGATCGTCAACCCGATCGCGCCCGCATAGGGAAAGGCCGGCGCTTCACTTCGCAGGAGGACAAAGGCGAGGCATCCGAGGAGAATCGGTGTGCCCAGCATCTCGAAGTAATAGAATCGCACGACGTCAGACTAGATCGAATCCTTACGGATGATGCGGTTTACGCTGCGCGCCGTAAACTATCAGGCGCATGATCACCCGCCTGCTGCTTGCCGCTGCGCTCCTCGTGACGCAGCCGAATCCCACTCGCGTTCTCTTCATCGGCAACAGTCTGACCTACGCCAACGATCTGCCGGCCATGGTATGTGCGCTGGCGCGGTCCGCAGGACGGCAGGCGATCTGCGGGAGCGTGGCCAAGCCGGACTACGGCCTCGAAGAGCACTGGAACGACAGGGAGGCTCGCCAGGCCATCGCGCGTGGATGGGACGTCGTGGTGCTGCAGCAGGGACCGTCCGCGTTGCCCGAATCCCGCAGGTTGCTGATCGCATACACGCGCCGCTTTGACGCCGAGATCAAGAAGGCTGGTGCGCGCACGGCGCTCTACATGGTGTGGCCCTCCCGCGCCACGCGTGGCGACTTCCCAGGTGTGCGCCAGTCGTATGCCGCCGCCGCCAAAAACGTCAAGGGCCTGCTGCTCCCCGCAGGTGAGGCGTGGCGCGCGGCCTGGGCAACCGACGCGGGGCTCCCGCTATACGGACCTGATGGTTTCCATCCGTCTCCAATGGGCACCTACCTGGCAGCGCTGGTGATTTACGAGCAGATCTTCGCCTCACCGCCACCGGCAGGGCCCGTGCCCCCCGCCGCGCAGCACGTCGCGGACGTGCTGAGGCGCGTGGCGCACGAAACCGTGGTGGCGTTGACGCCACGCTGATTGTGCATTCGCTGCCGACGCCTTACGATTAGTTTCATCACGGCACACGACATCTCCGGAGTTGATCCATGCATATGCGGTCGTTGCTCACACTTCTCGCGCTTTCTGGCCTCGCGCTCTCGTCGATCGGTCTGGCGCAGAGTCCCGATCGTCTTAACCCCATGATTGCGCTGCACGAACGCGGCCTGCCGGTGTTCGGAGTAACACACCCGCCGATCGTGGCGGCCGGGCCCTTGCCCTCCCTTGTCGACGCCGCGCGAGAGACCATGGCCTACCGGTTCAGCGACTTTGCCTACGACAACTATTCCAGCGCCACTGCCGATCGATTCCTCGGCTATATGGGGGCGATGCTGGCAGCCGGAGGATCGGCACGCGTGCATGCCTTCATTTCAAAGGTGCCAATCATTCACACGGATCCTGCCGTCGCCACCGCCCGCATCGTCGAGCAGCTGAATGCCGGTCACGTGGGTGTGATGCTGCAGCAGGTTGAGAGTGCCGACGAGGTGCGAGCCGGGCTGGCCGCCATGCGCTTTGCCGCCAAAGGTGGGACACGACCGGACGAGGGTGTGGGCCTCGCGGCCGCCTACTGGAAACTGACCGACGCCGAGTATCGCCAGAAGGCCGATCCGTGGCCCCTCAATCCGAAGGGCGAGTTGGTGTTATGGGCGATCGTGGAAAGCAAGAAGGGCATTGCCAACATCCGGGAAATCGCGCAGGTGCCAGGTCTGACCGTCATCGTGGTGGGGGCGGGCACGCTGGGTGGGGTATTTTCGACCACGGGTGCCGATGGTCAGCGGGTGCGCGACCAGGCAGGGTTCGACGCCAGTGTTTCGGCCATCCTGTCAGCCTGCAAGGAGTTCAAGGTGGCGTGCAGTTACCCCGCGAACAATCCCAGGGAGATCGAGGACCTCATGGCGCGCGGCTTTACGGTATTCACGATGCAGCGGCGCGATCCCGCCGCGTTCGATGCCATCGCCGCTGGTCGGAAGATTTCCGGCAGAGCGGCCGCGCCGGCTGGCCGGCAGGACCGCCAGGCCGGCGCACCCTCGCGGCTACGCCCGCGATGACGTGAGGAACCCACTGGGTGACTTGCGAGAATCCGGCGCGTGTCATCGTCAATTGCGTATGCCCCCGAACGGGTTACGTCAACGACGAGTGAGATCGAATGCGCGCAATTGACGCTCGTTGCGAACAAAGTAGCGGCCGTCCGCGAGCGCTGGATACGCGCGGACCACACCCGGCAACAGCTGTGCGCGGGAATTGAACCGAAATCCTTCCGGAGATGCAGGCGCCAACGCCAACTCGCCCGACTCGCGCGTGATTACCAGAATGTGATCCGCGATCAAAAGTGTACCGGCGCCAAATCCATCCACGTTCCACATCACCTTCCCCGTGGCGAGTTCCACGCAGCGCAGGCTCTGCCCGAACTCCTGCCGGCCGTCGAAGCCATAGAGGTAACCATCTTTGAGCACGCTGGTCGAGTAGTGATTCGACATCGATTCGTCGCCGGACCACACGGGCTTTACCGCGTTGTTCGCCACTTGCAGCAGGATGGCACCGGTGCCATAGCTCGCCGACAGGAAGATCTGATCCTTCACCACGATCGGCACCGCCGCGTTCACCGACGCGGCCATGCGCGCGCGCCAGCGATACTGATACCGGATGCCGCCGTTTGCTGGATCGAGCGCCACCAGCCCGGTGCGCGTGAAGAACACGGCCGTGCGCATGCCGGCGATGTCGGCGACCACCGGCGCGGAGTAGCTCGCCTCGTCGCTGGTCGACGTCCACAACGTCTTGCCGCTCGCCGCGTCGAAGGCGACGATGCCGCCGGCCTTGCCGCCGACGTTGACCATGACACGAGTGCCGTCCACGAGCGGCGACGTGGCGACGCCGAAATAGCCTTTCGGCGCGTCGAAGACGCGCCGGGTATCGACGCCCCACAACCGCCGCCCGGTCTTGAAGTCGAGCCCATGCAGCCAGCCGTCGGCGCCATGCGTGAACACGCGGCCTCCGGCGATCGCCGGCACGGCGCGAGGCCCTTCATCAAAGCCGAAGTCGTCCCGGTAGCTCGTCGGGTACTCGAAGGTCCACCGCGTCTTGCCGGACGCGGCGTCCATGGCGTCGACGACCTCGCGGTTGTTGAGGCGATGGAAGAGGATCAGCGTGCCGGCCGATACCGCCGGCCCGGCGAACCCGGCGCCGATATCGCGCGCCCAGATCTGCGGTGGTCCGCCGCGCGGCAACGACGGGACGATCGGCGGCCCGGTGTAGATCCCGTTTCGGCCGGGCCCGAGGATCTGCGGCCAGTCCTGCGCGACCAGCAACGCCGGCGCGAGGATCAGTGCATCGAGAAGAATCGCGATGGCGGCTCGCGCCGCGATTCCGCCGGTCAGCGTCTTGGTCACGCGGCGGACTATAGCTCAAGCCGCGGATGCGGGCCGACGGACCGGCGAATTCAGTGTTGGATCCCGAGCGCCGCGCAGCACGTCGCGGACCTGCTGAGGCGCGTGGCGCACGAAACCGTGGTGGCGCTAAACTCACGGTGACTCTGTGCAGAGGTGGCGATCTTCCGACGTGGCGGAGTGGACGCGATTGATGACACCAATGATCGACGATCGTCTTCGCCCGTTCGTCGAACGGGTCTGGAACTACCACCGCCTGGATCACGATCTCGTCCGCTCGGACGCGATCCTGGTGCTCTGCAGCCACGACACCCGCGTCGCGGAGTATGCCGCGCAACTGTTTTTCGACACGTGGGCGCCGCGGCTGATTTTTTCCGGGGGCCTCGGCGCGATCACGACAGGCCTGTTCACCGAGCCGGAGGCTGACCGGTTCGCGGGCATGGCCATCGGCCTCGGCGTGCCGGCGGACCGCATCATCATCGAAAACCAGTCGACCAACACCGGCGAGAACGTGCAGTTCACCAGGCAACTGCTGGCCGCGCGCGCGATCGACGCGCGCACGTTCATCCTGGTGCAGAAGCCGTATATGGA
>CAZEMI010000110.1:0-12230 GCA_964513235.1 uncultured Acidobacterium sp. | reverse complement strand
TGATCGTGAGGCATCTCTCTATCGAGGCGCGGTGGCACCGCGCCAGCCTCGAGCACGGCGAACCGATGCCTCATGAAACGACCGAGGATCTTCAGCGCAGGATCGACTTGGTCCCGCTGGACTTCGGGAGCAACCTGAAGGCGTTCGAGGAGGCTTACTCGAGTTTCATCGCGGTACTGGGCACGATGACTCTCGTCGGCCTGCAGCAGCGAACTGCGGCGGCGTACCGAGACTGGCCTTCCTGTTCCGCCCACCTCCTGGGCTTCCACCAGGCGATGCACGTCGCGATGCACTGGGGTCAGATCCGCACGATCCGTAACCTATACCAGAAGTCACGCGGACAGCCGGCTCGCTTTTTCCCGGATAATCCAACCTTCCCAAAAGCGGATGCCGGATAACATTGCGCTGGAGCCGACGTCGGCGGGCTGCTCGCGCATCCCGCTCGGCGCGGTTCAGCGCCAACGTTAGGCGGCAATCATAGCTGCCGGGCAGAATCGACAATCCGTTCCTTGCGATGTCGAAGATTGGATTCGGAGGACTGACATGACGAGTCGAAGCTCGTTGAGCGTGTGGGCCATTCTGGTGGTTTGTGCCGGACTCAACTCAGTGGCCGCTCAGCAGCCGGTCGCCGCGCAGTCGGCAGTAACTCCGAAGGCGGCGCCAGAGGTTGCGACGGAGGTACTTGCCTTCGAGCGCGAGATCGAGGCGGCAGTCGTCCGAGGAGACGTCGGCTTCGTGGACGTGGCATCGGCGCCAACCTAACCCGCGACGATACCGGAGGTCAGCCGTGTGCTGCCGTCGAAGTCATACTGTCTAGGGACGCTTACACTGATGACCAGCTCGGCCTGATGGACCACCTGCGCATCGACAAGTTCATGGTGATGGGCTTCTGCATTGGCGGCCCCTTCATCTGGAACCTCCTGGAGCGGGCCCCCGATCGGATTGTCGCGGCGGTGATGGCGCAGCCCAGCGGCTCGCGTCCGGAGATGCGCGACCTGTTCTACGACAACAACATGAAGGGCTGGGGTGCCGAATTGGTCAAGCGCCGGCCCGACATCACGATGGAGACTGTCGACAAGTTTCTTACCAAGATGTATCGCACGAATCCCGACTTCGTGTTCACCGTCACTCGCGACTTCGTGCGCAAGTGCCAGACTCCGGTGCTGATTCTGCCGGACGACATTCCGTCGCACCCGTACGCGGTCGCGATGGAGGCCGCGATGCTCGCGCCGAAGGCGGAACTGAGCATGTTCCCGTGGAAAGAACCCAGGGAACGAATTCCGCTCGCGGTGCGCCAGATCCGTTCATTCCTAAGGGCGCATCGGCAGGCTTCGTAGGCAGATATTCGAGATGACGAAATACGGAAGAGACGCCGAGCTGGCTCGCGTATTGGAATGACAGTTGGCGACCGTAGCGATCGGCGACATCCACGGCAATCTCCCGGCGCTTGCCGATCTCCTCGCGCAATTGCCCGACGGTATTGGTGCGGGCGACACCGTGGTGTTCCTCGGCGACTACATCGATCGCGGCCCGGACTCGCGCGCGTGCATCGACGCCATTCTTGACTTTCGACACGAGAGCCGCGCCAAAGTGGTATGTCTTCAAGGCAACCACGAAGAGTGGCTCCTGCGGACGCAGGCGAACTACTCGAAGCATTCGTGGCTGATCGGCACGGACGCGATTGATACCATCCGCAGCTACTCGTCCGAAGCCGAGCACATCTTGCGAGCGGCCATCGGCCAGGCGGGACGGAAGCTGTTCGAAGGCGACTGCGCGCTTCCGTACGAGGCGTTCTTTGATGCCCTGCCGGCGTCTCACCGCGAGTTATTTGCTCAACTGACTCTATGTGTAGAGACAGAGGACTGCATCTGCAGCCATGCCGGAGTCGATCCCGATCTGGCTTCGCTGAGCGACCAACCACCGCAATCGTTGATCTGGGGCCATCGTTCTTTTCCGGACAAGTACGCCGGCACGTCGCCGATTGTCTATGGCCACTGGAACAACGCCCTGCTGGACGACGACCGCTGGCCGGCACCACGCATCGTCGGCAACACCATTGGGATCGATACCATCTCGCACGGTGTGTTGACCGCCATCCGGATGCCAGACCGCCGTATCTTCCAGAGCGCGCGCCATTCGGTGTCTAATGGTGGCGGCCAGTAATCCTAAGGAGGGGCTGAGTCGATGGCGATCCCACCGTCAGGGACATTCAATTACGTCGCGGTTGTTCCCCAAGACATTCGCGACGGCGCAGTCGAGTGCGCCGTGCAGTCGATGCCCTCAGCCGGAGCCGACACCACGAGGCTCGTCGGCCGCGCACCGACCCTGCGAGTAACGGCGGCGGGCCTTACACCAGATGCCGGCCCCGCCCGTCCTTGGGTCATGCGGTCACGTCTCACGCTGGAGGCGTCTGGACGCCGCGGCGCAACCGTCGCTGCGGTGTCGTTTCATGTCGACCAGGCGATCATGGGTAGGCTGGAGCCCGGTGATGTCATCCACCTGGCGCGGACGATGTGTGGCGGGCTGGGATTGTCGGTGATTCGGCACGGCGAATTGGTGGTGGCCGTTGGCGCGGTGACGTCGGTACCGCTGGGCGGCGCCGTGGCTGCGCGCATCCCTGGCGCGCTGATTTCAGAAGCGCAAGCGCTGTTTCGCAGACGTGACCCCTTGTTCGAGTTTCGAGAGCTCCCGGTGGAGATCAGCGTGAACGATCAAGTGTCGCTGCTGTTCGGCGGCCGCCGGACGATGGAGCCGTACAGCAGCCACGTTCTGCATGGTCACCTGATCGGGCTCCCCGGACAAAACGAGTGTGTCTCGATTTGCCGGACCGGCGCATGCCCTGAGGACGCCGCGACCGCGTCCGCCATGTTGCTCGACGACCCCGCTGCATTAACGAGGTAGCAGCGACGGATCATCTAGAGACTCCGCTGTTGAAGTGCGGCGCCGGAAGCCGGTTTCTGATCCAGGAGGAATCATGCGGATGCGATCGCTCGGGACACTCGTCGTCTTCGTGCTCGCCGGTGTGGCGACGCTTCCGGCACGTCAGTCGTCTTCGGCCGCGAATCTCGATCGGCTGCGCGGCCGCATCGACGCCGCCATGCCGCTCGCGCAGGGCGTGGTCGGCGTCGCCATCAAGCACCTCGAGAGCAACGTGTCGCTCTCGATCAACGGCGATGAACCGTTTCCAATGGCGAGCACCTTCAAGCTGCCCGTGCTCGTCGAGTTGCATGCCGCGGCGAAGGCCGGCGCACTCAATTGGGACGAGCGTGTCGAGATCACGCAGAAGGATCAGCATCTCGGCAGCGGCGACATCACGCCGCTGTTCGATCCGCCAGGTCTCGCCGTGTCGATGCGGAACCTGGCCAACCTGATGATGATGATCAGCGACAATTCCGCCGCCGACATCTGCCTCGCGAAGGCCGGCGCCGCGAAGGTCACGGCGCGGATGCGCGGCATGGGCATCGACGGCATCCGTGTCGACCGTTCGTGCCAGGAATTGATCCTCGACTACCAGGGCCGCGATACGGCGCGGCTCAAGGACCTCGCGCGCGACGATCTGCGCGAGGCGTTGCGGCGCGACGCGCGCGGGCCGCAGGGCGTCGAGGGGCGGTTCGCGGCCGACGATCGCATCGCCGCCGATCCGCGCGACACCGCCACACCCAACGCCATGGTGATGCTCCTTGAGAAGATCTGGCGCGGGCAGGCAGTGGATCGCGCCGCCTCCGATGCCATGCTCGAACTGTTGAAACGATGCCGGACCGGCACGGGCCGGATTCCGGGCCTGCTACCAGCCGGCACCGCGGTGGCTCACAAGACCGGCACGCTGGGCGGCGTCGTGGACGATGTCGGGATCGTGTATCTGCCAAACGGCGCCGGCCACATCGCGATCGCGGTGATGAGCAAGCGCACGCGCGCCTCCCTCGAGGACGTGGAACGCACCATCGCGCATATCGCGCGCTACGCGTACGACTATTTCCTGTTCACCGCGGACGCGGCTGTGAAGCCTTCGGCTTTCTAAGCTGACGTCCTGGAGATTGAGGGGTTCTGAATGCGCATCTTCGCTATCCTCGGAGTGGTCCTGGCGCTCGGTGTTGGCATCTACCTGTATGAGCGGTCCGCCGCCAGCCTTCCTGCCGGTGCCGGGGAATCGCCGACGGCACAGATCGATACCATCGCGATTCGCCAGCGGCTGCTGACGATTGCCCAGACCGAGCGGCAGTATCAGGCGTCGAATGGCACCTACGCCACGCTCGAGCAACTCAGCCAGGACAGCCTCCTGCCGGGCGGTACCGAACAACGCGGTTACCGTTTCACCGCGGTGGTGAACGGGAGCAGCGGATTCACCATTACCGCGACGCCCGTCGACGCCAACAAGGCAGGCTGGCCAACGCTCGTCGTCACCGAAACCATGCAGGTCACGGAGCAGTAGGGAGCACGTCCTACCGGCCGGCCGCCGACGATTGTGCTCGTCTTGGTATTTGTCGCCGCCGTCGCATCGGTTGTATGGGGCGGGTTTCTCGAGCCGAACAGCCTTGCGAGGAATCTTCTGAGCACCGCGTGGATATTGGCTCCCTATTTCGTGCTCACGGCGGTAGCGGTGATTACAGAGCGGCGGACGTCCTTGATGGCGACCGCGGTGGCCACGCTCCTGGGAGGATGTGGCGCGCTGACGTCGGTCGGCTTGATGACGCTCTTCGACGGTAGCGAAGATCGGTTCATCCCGCTCTATCAGGCCGGAGCCATCGCCGTGCTCGTCCCGACCGACAAGTGGATCATGGCCAGAATCGATATGAAGTCACCGCTCAAGTAGGGTCGGAACGCTTTCTTCTCTCATCCTTTCTGTCGGTTAGACTGCTACACCCATGATCGAGTCGCCCTCCGAGTTCGAACGAGAGCTTCAGGCGCGACTTGCAGCCTGTGCGCCCACCAACTGCGTCAACATCCTGGATGTCCCCGGCGTGAGGGAGACATTCGCCCAGACGCATCATGAGATTGCGGCCGATGAGCGGCAGCACGGCGCCACGTCAGCAGGCAATTACTGGGACTTGGTGATGGCCGATTGGTCGCCCGAGGAGAATGCTGTCTTCGCGCTCGCCGTGTGGCGTGAGGACGCGCTGAGCGTATTCACGGGTGCCGGAGGGCGCGCCGCCGTTCTGGCGGTCTGCGACCGCTTCAGCCTTGCCAAAATACCGGTGACCCTGGCCATCCTTCTGATCGTCATCTGGCTTGGTCTTCTGGCGACGTGGAAGCCGGTCGCAGAGAGAGCGGCCGGGTTTCAGGGCAGGCGGGCCACCAACGCGGAACACCCGCGTTAGGCGGACGTGCACGGCACCCCACGGTTGTCGTCGCGCTCGGCTCGCTGGGCTTCGGAACCGCGAGCGCGATTGCGTGGTTAACGTCCGTGGACAAGCAGCCGCTAAAATGTTCCTTCTTTCGGCCCTCGCGCGCGCTTGCTGATCTGGCGAATCGCGCCAACGTGATAGGCGAGGTGAGCGATGCTCGACACCAACCCGGTGAACTCGATGTCGTTCACGTCGCGCGGCGTGCTGAGCGCCTGTAACCAGCGGTGCGCCTCGTCTCGCAGGCCGCTCTTGATCTCCTCCCACTGCGCGGCGTCGACCGCCGACACCTTCCACGCCGCATCCCATTTAGCATTCGCGAAAGGATTGCCGCGCTCAGTGATCCACTGGTTCATCAACGACAGCCCATACCGCAGATGCTGCGCGTGGGCCGCGATCGTCGCGCCGCCGTTCACCGCTTGCGACGCATCGGCGGCGGAGAGCGCATCGAGGGATCGGAGCAGCCCGATATCCCTAGTGTTGAGAATGTAGGCGCCCTTGGGATTGTTCGCGCCATCGATGAGCTCAGAAAACAGGCGCCGCAGGGCCGGACTCGAGTCGGTGGTGTTCATGTGCGCGTCGACCGTCTTCGTCATTTTTACTTCTTTTCTTCTGTCGAAGACTTGGCAAGATGGTCGATTCCGAATACCGTCGCCCGACGTGTTCATGACGGGCGGAACCGCTCAGCCCCGGTGGGGCGGCGGTTCAGCCGTAACGTCAAGAAGATGAACATGTTGCGCGCATACGGGAGAACCGACTCATGAAGTTCCTGATGATGATCAAGCACGCCGAACAGACGCAGCCGTTCCAGCCGCCGGATTCGCTGAATGATGCGATGGGGAAATTCGTCACCGAGGGTTTCACCAAAGGCTGGCTCAAGGACACCGCCGGCCTGAAACCCACCAGGGAAGGCCGTCGCATCCGTTCGAAGGGCGGCAAGTTGACCGTTACGGATGGCCCGTTCACGGAAGCCAAGGAGATCGTCGGCGGCTACGCGATTGTCGAGACGAAGACGACAGCAGAGGCGCTGGAGATCGCTCACACGTTCATGGAGCTCCACCGCATCCACATTCCGGACTTCGAGTGCGAGAGCGAGGTCCGGCCGGCCGAAGATATGTGAAACGTGCCACGGACGTTAACCACGAAGGGCACGGGGCACACGGAGTCACGTTTTCTGAATGCCTTCATGCTGCTTGGCGCCCCGATCGCATTTTGAAAACGTTCTCCGTGGGCGCCGTGTGCTCCGTGGTTTACGTCCGTGGACAGAGCAGTGTTGCGAGCAGTTCGTCCTGCTCGGGTAACACGGTGCGCAAATCAAGCACGACGCGATCGTGCTCGATGCGCGCGACCACCGGCGGATCGAGCGCGCGCAGCCAGTGCTCCGTCGTGGTGGCGGATTGGCCCTCACGCGCGATCGACAGCAACACCGTCGGGAGCTGGACGCCGGGCGCGCTGCCGCCGCCGACCGCGGACGACCCGCTGATCATCGCCACTCGCCAGCCACACGTCGCCAGCGCGGCGCCAAGCGCCTGCGTGCGGACCTCGATCTCTTCCGGCGACAGGTGCAACATCCGCTGCACCGGCACGGTGGTGGTGGCGCGGCCTTCGGCATACTCGGCCAGCGTGGCTTCCAGGATGGCCAGCGTGATCTTGTCGACGCGCAGGGCGCGCAGCAAGGGATGCGTCCGCAAGCGATCGACCAGCGCCTTGCGTCCGGCGATAATCCCGGCTTGCGGCCCGCCCAGCAGCTTGTCGCCGCTGAAGCAGATCAGATCGACGCCGGCGGTGATCGACGCTTGCACCGACGGTTCGCCGGCGAGATCGTCGACCAGGCAGCCGCTGCCGATGTCTTCGACGACCGGCACCTGCATCGAGCGCGCCGCGGCGATCAAGTCCTCGAGTGACGGACGCTCGGTGAATCCTTCGATCCGGAAGTTGGACGGATGCACGCGCAGGAACATCGCCGTCGAGGTCGAGACCGCTGCGACGTAATCATTCACGCGCGTGCGGTTCGTGGTGCCGACCTCGCGTAACACCGCTCCGGATTGGCGCATCACGTCTGGCACGCGGAAGCCGCCGCCGATCTCCACCAGTTCGCCGCGTGAAATCACCACCTCGCGGCCCGCGGCGAGGCCGGTCAGGATCAACACCGTGGCGGCCGCATTGTTGTTCACGACGATCGCGGCCTCGGCGCCGGTGAGCGAGGTCAGGAGCGATTCGGCGTGGACCGTGCGCGAGCCGCGTTCGCCTTCGGCGACGTCGTATTCGAGGTTCGAGTAGCCCTTCGCAATGGCCGCCACTCGCTCGATGGCGGCGTCGGCAATCGGGGCGCGCCCCAGGTTGGTATGAATCACTACGCCCGTGGCATTGATCACCGGGCGAAGCGACCCGCGCGCGTCCGCGGCGAGCGCGGCTGCCGCCAGGGCCTCGATCACCCGCGCCGCGGCCTCGCCGTCGGGCGGGCCATCGCCTGCGCCGATCTGTGCACGCAGCTGGCCGGCGCCGTCGCGCAGGGCGCGGACCACCGCGTCGCCGCCATGGCGCGCTTCCATGGCGCGCACCGTTTCGCGCTGCCGCAAAATCTCGATCGCCGGAATCACGCGGTAATCGGCCACGCGTGGAAATCATAGTGCCTTTGGGGTACGATCCGATTCTCCATGACGACGAGACGGACCCACCGCCCTGTCGAGCGCTTCTGGCCCTATGTGGAAAAGCCCGAGGAGCCGACCGCGGAGGAACTAGCCGCGCTGGATCCGGATCTGCACGAAACGCTGTTCGGACCGCGCGACCTGCGGTTCTCGATCACCCTCGTGTTCCCGCCGTTTGATGGACCCAATTACGACACGGCCGTCGAGAAGGCGCGCGCCTCCGCTGAATACCGCGACGTGGGCGAGGGCGCGGACCGGCGCCATCGGGCGCGGTTTTTTTCAGACGACGTGGTTCGGCTGAAGGATCTGTTCGAGCTGGTCGGGCCGGTGCCCGGCGCCGAGGTGCTGATCGATGATCGCCCGGTGCCGTTTTCGCGTGAACTGTGGCTCCCGCTGCTGTGGTTTCACCTGCTGGACTAACCCCTCATGGCACCGCCGAAATCCGAATTCGAAACGCAGATGCAGTACCTGGAAGCCGAGATTCGGCGGCTCGAGGCGGAGTTCAACATGTTCTTCGCCGGCCGCCTGCCGCGGCCGCCCTGGGAAACACGCGCGAAGGTCGCGGCACTCGTCAAGAGGCACGATCATTCCTTCATTCGCAATACCGCCGACCGCTTCCGGTTCGAGTCGCTGCAGAACCGTCACGCGAAGTTCATCGAGCTGTGGGAACGGCAGATGACCAATCGCGAGCTCGGCCGGTCGATGTCCGGCGCCAGGAAGGCCGCGCTCACGCCCGCCACGCCGGCGGCCACTCCTCACGAAGCGCCGCCGGCCCCGGCCGCCGCGGCCGCCGCCCGCTCACGCGAGGCCGCCGAGCGCGTCATCAAGTTCGACCGCGCCGACGATACGAGTTCGGGATCGTCTCGAGTGAAAGAGCTCTACGAGCAACT
Organism: uncultured Acidobacterium sp.; assembly: GCA_964513235.1. Classification (GTDB taxonomy): domain Bacteria; phylum Acidobacteriota; class Vicinamibacteria; order Vicinamibacterales; family UBA2999; genus 12-FULL-67-14b. The sequence continues at coordinate 3,353 of CAZEMI010000110.1, read as the reverse complement.
GGCTAAGGCGAAAAAACAGGTCGGCGAAGAGCCGGTGGCGTTCGAGCGGGTTCAGGCGCTGGTGCGCGCGCAGGTCGATAAGTTCGGTGGGGAGGGCAACGTCGCCTTCAAGATCGGAATGAAGGACGGCAAGGTATCGCTCACCGTGAAGCCGGAAAAGGACAAAGGGTAGGCGACCCCGAAATCTGAAATTTAGTGATTGCGATGAAATGGAAGCTGGCGGTGACCGGAGCCAGGAGGGAGCCTGGCCCCGGGTGGATCAAGAGGTAACTAGGCGGCGCGGGTCACGTTGCCGGCCTGCGGTCCCTTAGGCCCGTCAACGATCTCAAACTCCACCGGCTGCCCCTCTTCGAGAGAGCGGAAACCGGCGCCTTGAATCGCCGAATAGTGCACGAACACATCGCTGCCGCCTTCGCGCTCGATAAAACCATAGCCCTTGGCGTTGTTGAACCACTTGACCTTGCCTGTAATACGCATCGTTCTCTTCCTGTCTTACTGGTGGCTGGAAGCCACCTTAGTGATCTACCCGCCGCATTTTTGATGAGGTGGGGGCAACAAAAAAAGGCCGCAACTTGCGGCCTTTCTGGTCCGCAGAAACTGGACTGCGGGATGATACTGGGCCGTTACATTTGGTGTCAATTCCGAAAGCGGTCAACGTAAAGATGTGCTTTCGTCTTTGTTTCGTCTCGAGGGTTTTCATCGATGCGCCGTGCGCTTCTCAGTGTTTCCGACAAAACCGGCCTGGCTTCATTCGGCAAGGCGCTCTCGGCGCGTGGGTTCGAGCTGGTCTCGACCGGGGGCACCGCGAAGGCGTTGGCCGAGGCGGGGTTACCCGTGGTGAACGTCAGCGACGTCACGGGCTTCCCCGAAATGATGGATGGGCGCGTCAAGACGCTCCATCCCAAGATTCACGGCGGCATCCTCGCGCGGCGTCATCATCCGGACGATCTGCAGCTCGCCGAGCAGCACGGCATCGGGCTGGTCGATCTCGTGGTGGTCAACCTGTACCCGTTCGTCGAGACGGCGGCGAAGCCGGGCGTTCAGTTCGACGATCTGATCGAGCAGATCGACATTGGCGGTCCGAGCCTGGTCCGCGCCGCGGCCAAGAATTTTCGCGACGTGTTGATCGTCGTGTCGCCGAAGGACTACGACGCGGTGATCGCCGAGCTCGACGGCACCGGCGGCCCGACGCCGGCGTTTCGTTTCGAGCTCGCGCGCCGTGCCATCGAGCACACCGGCCAATACGACACGGCGATCGCCGCCACGCTTGGCGAGGTGAAGGTGGAGGGAGAAGTCTTTTCAAGACCTCAAGCCCTCAAGCCCTCAAGCCCGGAGCAACTCGCCATCCGTGGCAAGAAACTTCGCGATCTGCGATACGGCGAAAATCCGCATCAGCAAGCGGCTTGGTACACGCTCGAGTCACCGGAAGGACTCGGCGCTCCCGCAGTCCTTCAAGGCAAGGAGCTGTCCTTCACCAATCTCCTCGACCTCGACGCGGCCGCGCGCATCGTCCTCGAGTTCGATGAGCCGGCTGCCGCGGTGATCAAGCACACCAATCCGTGTGGCGCCGCCACGGGCGCGACGATCGCGGAGGCCTACGTCCGCGCGCGCGATGCGGATTCCCTTGCCGCCTTTGGCGGCATCGTCGGCCTCAACCGATCGATCGATGAGGACACCGCGCGAGCGATCGTGTCGACCTTCATCGAAGCCGTGATCGCGCCGAACGTGGACGACACCGCGCGCACCATCCTCGCCACCAAGGCCAACCTGCGTGTGGTGGTCGCCGATTTCCGGGAGCTGACGTCACGGCATGAATACCGATCAATCCTGGGCGCGATGCTGGTCCAGGAGCGCGATCGCGTGGTCGAAGCGCAAGTGCCGTGGCCGGCTGATGGATTGACCGTGGTCACCAGGCGGCAACCGACTCCGGACGAATGGCAGGGCCTGCGCTTCGCCTGGCGGGTGATGGCCCACGTGAAGTCGAACACCGTGATTTTCACCGACGCCGTGCGCACGCTGGCCATCGGCGCCGGTCAGATGAGCCGCGTCGATGCCGTGAAGGTGGCGGTGAACAAGGCGGGAGGGTGGACGGGCGGCGCGGCCGCGATTCTCAAGGGATCGGTCGCCGCGTCGGATGCGTTCTTCCCATTCCGTGACGGGCTCGATGCCGTGGCGGCCGCCGGCGCCACCGCTGTGGTGCAGCCTGGCGGATCGGTGAAGGATGCCGAGGTGATCGCCGCCGCGGATGAACACGGCCTCGCGATGGTCTTCACGGGACGCCGGCATTTCCGGCATTAGTCAGATGCACAGGAAACCGCCCAAGGGCATCTACGCGGTCGCCATCGTGTTTTTTGTAACGGGCCTGCTGTCTTTGGCGCAGTTTGGCGGCGTGGTCGCTGACGCGGCGGGCTTTCGCGGGCTCGATCTTGGGAACGCCAAATGGGTCTTGCCTGCCGGCGTTGTGGCGCTGTGTCTGGTCTTGTACGGCGTTGCCTTGTTGACGCGCCTGCATCCGCTGCCGCAGTGGCTGATGTTCGTGATGACCGTGCTCTGGATAATTCAGTTTGGATTATCGCCGGCCGACTCACCGTTCTACTCGCCGGCGAGGATGTATCTGAATCGGCTGCTGCTCGTGCTGCCCATGATTGCCAGCTGCGTCTATCTCATGACGCCCCGGATTCGCGCTGCTTCTCGGCATTGGGGCGCATGAAGGTTCTGGGCGCATTCATTGTTTTGGTGGCGTGCCTGTCTTACCTGGTATCCAAGCCGGTATGCCGCCCGCTCACTGATGAGGACCTCGCGCAATTCAACGTTCCGATCGAGCAACGAACCGATCGCGACCTCTATGTGAAGGTGTTTCAGCGGCGTGACGGACGCTGGCATCAATGCAAGTCCTGGATCTCGCGGCAGCTGTTCTTCTGACGATGATGCGTTGGCTGCTGACCATCCTGACGTGGATCGTATCGACCGCGATCCTCGGCGCGGTCAGCTTCTTCGCCGTCATGATCGTCGCCGGGCCGCACAGCTCAATGCTGCCTTCGCCTGTTCAGCCAGCGGTGCTGCTACTCGGCTGGGTGATCTTTGTCGGCGGACCATTCTGGATGGCGCGGTCGGTGTGGCGGCGCGCCGCGCGGAGACCGTCGAGCTGAAAGTGTCCGAGAACGTGACGGGCGGCAGCTGCGGCCAGACTCCATCCTACCGGGCGCCGCTGCCTAGTGGCCTGATGTACCGATGCATTGATTGTGTTGATGGCCGTCGAAGGAACCACCGGCTCCCTCATAATGTCCCACGTTCCCGCGTCTCCGCGGGTGGGGAGGGCGTGCAATGCGGCACTCGTCGACGGTGTCCTATGT
>CAZEMI010000109.1:0-19550 GCA_964513235.1 uncultured Acidobacterium sp. | reverse complement strand
GTCGCGGCGACGGCCGCCGACGACATCGGCGTGACCAGCGTGCAGTTCCTGCTCGATGGCGTGCCGCTCGGCGCGGCCGTAACGACAGCCCCGTATCAGGTGGAGTGGCCGACCACGAGCGCCACCAACACGGCCCACACGGTAACCGCCGTGGCGCGCGATGCGGCGGGCAGGGAAACGACGTCGAGTGTCTCGATCGTCGTCACCAACGAACCACCACACTAGCGGCTGGTTCAGCTCCGGTGCGATTCAGTACTTCAGTTCGATAATCGTGGCCCCACCCCCGCCCTGGTTCTCGGGGGCGGCGTAATATTTTTGGACCTGAGGGTGCGTCTTTAGAAAACCGTGAAGCCCTCTTCGCAATTGCCCGGTGCCGTGACCGTGCACGATGCGGACCTCTTGAAGATCGGTCACCAGCGTATCGTCGAGGAATCGTGACACGCGATCGATCGCCTGATCGACGGTCATGCCAATCACATTGAGCTCGCTCAGCAATCCTTCACGCGGCTTGAGGTTGACACTGACACGAACGTTAGCCTGTCGCGCCGTAGTCGAAGACGAAGGCAGACTGATCACGCGCAGTTCTTTTACCTTGGCCTGAATGCGCTTCCCGCGTACGTCGATCTCGGCGCGGTTCCCGTCGATCGACAGCACCACGCCTTCAAGGCCAAGCCCGCCAACCGTCACCCGCGAGCCAACTTCCGGCTCAGACGATTGGAGAGCGGCGGCTTTAGCCGCCGCTTCTGGGGATACCGCGGACGGATGCCGCAGGTCTTCCACAATCCGGTCAATTTCGGCGCGGGCGCCGGCGCGCGCCGAACCGGTTTCGCCGGTGTTCAGCGTCGCGCGCAGCGACGCTTTTTCCGCCAGCGCTTCCGATTTCTCCTTCAGCTGATCGATCACCGCATCCACATCACGCCGTGCCTGCCGTAACCGCTCATCGAGCCGTTCGTTGAGCCGCTTCTTGAACACCTCTTCGCGTTCGGCCAGCGTCTTCTCGCGCCTGGTCAGCTCGGCGTTGCTCTCGTTGAACGCGCGCTTGTCGCGCTCCAGCTTGGTGCGCTCGCTCTCCAGGGCGCGCGCCTGGGCATCGAGCCGCGAGAGGTGCGCCTGCAGGCGCTTCTGGTCGTCGCTCAGGTAGCCGCGCGCGGCGGCGATCACCGACTGCGGCATGCCGAGCCGCTGCGCCATCTCGATGGCGAGGCTGCGGCCCGGCGCGCCGTAGACGAGGCGATACGTGGGTGCGAAGTTCTGCGGATCGAAGGCAAACGCCGCCACCGTGACGCCTTCGGTGCCGATCCCCCACGTCTTGACCGCATCGAAGTGCGTCGTCGCGATCACGAGCGCGCCGCGTTGGCGGAAGTGCTCCACGATGGCGGTGGCCAGCGCGCCGCCCTCATTGGGATCGGTGCCGGTGCCGACTTCGTCCAGCAGCACGAGCGCCGGCGGCAGCAGCTCGCGATCCATCGCGACCAGGTTCGAGATGTGCGACGAGAACGTGCTGAGGCTGGCCTCGATCGACTGTTCGTCGCCGATGTCGGCAAACACGCCGCGGAACACCGGCAGTCGCGCCGACGTCGCCGGCACGTGCAGGCCCGCCTGTGCCATGAGCGCGAACAGCCCGGCCGTTTTCAGCGCCACGGTCTTGCCGCCGGTATTCGGGCCGGTGATCAGCAGCACGCGATGCGGCGGCTCGATCAGCACATCCACCGGCACCGCGTGCTCCAGCATCGGATGGCGCGATGCGGTCAATTGCAGGCTGGTGTCGATCGTGAATTCCGGCTCGATGGCGTTCAGCGTCGAGCTGTAGCGCGCCTTGGCCTGCACCACGTCGAGCTCGCGCGCCACCGCGCGGCTGATCGCCATGTCGTTCGGCCGGGCGCGAAAACGATCGGTGAGCTCGAGCAGGATGCGGAAAATTTCTTCGCGCTCGCGATCCTCGAGCTCGACGATGTCGTTGTTGATTTCCACCGTCGCGGCCGGTTCGAGAAACAGCGTCGCCCCGGTGGTGGAGGTGCCGTGGACGATCCCGGGCACGCTGCCGCGATGTTCGGCCCGCACCATCAGCACGAATCGTCCGTTGCGCTCGGTGACGATCTCGTCCTGTAGATATTTTGATGACGCCCCGCGGGTGAATTGCTCGAGGGTGCCGCGCAGCTTCTGGCGCTTCTGACGCAGCTCGTTGCGAATGCGCCGCAGCTCGGGGCTGGCCTGATCGAGTACCTCGCCGCCAGGATCGATCGCCTGGCGCACCGCTGCCACTTCGGCCTTGAAGGCGGTGACGTTGGCCACCAGCTCGCGAAGAATCGGGAACTCGTCGCCCGCGCGGCCAATGCTCGCGCGCGACTGATCGACCGAATCCAGGAAGTCCGCGAGCAGGCGCAACTGCAGCGGTTCGAGCGGCCGGCCCGGCACGTCAAGCGCGTCCAGCGCGGCGGGCAAGCCCTCGCCCGCGCGCAAAGCAAAAAGCGGATGCCGCTCGAGGAACTTCACCGTCTCGCTCGTCGCCGCCTGCAACGCGACGACGATCTTCGGATCGGTCGAGGGCTCGAGCTCCGCAAGCGCGGCGGATCCGAGCGGCGTCAACGCCAGTGCGGTGACGGCATCAACGATGCGATCGAATTCGAGAGTGCGGGTGGCCAGCATGGCGGGGCAGGGCGGCGCAGACCAACAGCATCACCGCCGCACGTGGCTATTCTAGCGCGCATGCACTGAGCGCCGGTGATCGCAGCGGACCGCCTGCTAAGATGCCCCATTCGTGGTGTCCGACGGCGAACCGCATCCGTTCCGCTCGACCCTGTTCCCCGTCGACGACCAATGGTTGATCGTCGGCACGATGACCGCCGGCGTCCTGCTGGTCGAGACCTCAGTGCCCGAGCTCACGCGACTGCCGATGCTCGCGTCCTAGGTGGCGGCCACACCCGATACCTGGGTGCCGCTCCTGATCGTCGTGCTGCTGATGAGCGGCGCGCTCGTGCTCGAAACCCTGGGCCGGAGCGAACGTCGCGAGCGGCGCGCTTGGTGGCCGGCCGGCGCCGTCGCCCCGGCCGGCGTGGTGACCTTCCAGGGCACCAACCGCTTCTTCGCCAATCCCGAACCAACCTCGCGCTCCACGCGCTTCTGCTCGCGTGGGTGGACGGCCCGACCTTCTTCGTGCTGCAGTTCGCGATCCTGCTGAGCATCGGCCTGTTCGCCGCGCGCCGTCTGGCCCTCGACCTCCGGCTGGGCCCGGTCGCGTCGCTGACCTTCCTGGCCATCTTCCTCATGAACGGCCACCTGATTGCACACCTGGAGACGGGGCATCTCCAGTGGGTCGGCTACGTGCTCCTGCCGGGCGTGTTCCTGTTCGTCCACCGCGCCGCGACCGGTGACTTCAGCCGCCGTACGCAGGCCGGGCTCGCGCTGACGCTGGCGCTGGTCGAGTTGGTGGGCGGGTGGCACGTGTTCGTGTGGTGCGTCATCTGGATTGGTGTCTTCATCGCGCTCAATCGGTCGCGCTGGCGATTCGGCGCGTCGTTGTCGCTATTGGTGGCTGGGTTGAGCGCCTTGCGCGTGGTGGCCGCCTTGTGGGGGCCGAGCGTGGCGATGCTGGTGCTGAGCGCCTACAACATCGACGCGTGGACCTTGTTCCGGCTCCCTGGCTTCGAGTCCCAACGCGTGGCCACGCGGCTGCTCGTCGTGGCCGTGCTCGGCTTTGCGCTGATCGCCTGCGTGCAGCTGGATGCGTCGCTGGCCCGCCGCCCGCTGTCGCGATGGCGCGCAGGGGCGCTGGCGTTGGCGGGGTTGGTGCTGGCGGCGCAGCTTGTCGCACATGCGAACAGCCGGCGGCCGCGGCCCGATCGGGGCGCCGGCGTTCCGGCACACGCCGTCGTCAGCGATCGCCGGCCGGAGGCCGCGTATGCCGCAAGCGTGTTCGCCGGCGCGGCAATCACGCTCGCCAGCGCCGGCTTCGCCTTCGTGATGTGGCGGCACGAGCATTGAAATTTGCCGGGATCCGGGATCGGGGAACCGGGATCCGTAAAAGCGCTTGTCCGGTTCCGGATCCCGGGTCCCGGATCCCGTCAGCGAAGATGGTTAATCATCGACGCGATGCAGCCGGCGCCATAGCCATTGTCGATATTCACGACCGAGACACCGTTGGCGCACGAGTTCAACATGCCTAGCAGGGCCGCGACGCCGCCGAAGCTGGCGCCGTAGCCAACGCTGGTCGGCACCGCGATCACCGGCACGCCGACCATGCCCGCCACCACGCTCGGCAGCGCGCCTTCCATGCCGGCCACGACGATGATCACGCGGGCGGCTTCGAGACGCGCGCGTTGGGACAACAGGCGATGCAGGCCCGCCACCCCGATGTCGTACAGCCGATCGACGGTGTTGCCCAGTAGCTCAGCAGTCACCGCCGCTTCTTCAGCCACCGGCACGTCCGACGTGCCGGCAGAGCACAGCGCAATCATGCCGACCCCGGGCGCGACGTGTCCCTTCAATGTGATACAGCGCGCAATCTCGTGATACTCCGCGCCGGCGACTTCCGTTTTCACCGCCTGCCAGGCCGCCTCATCCGCGCGCGTGACCAGCAGCGGGTGCCCGCGGCGGACGACCTCCGCCGCAATCGCCGCGATCTGGCTCGGGGTTTTTCCGAGTCCCAGGATCACTTCCGGGAAGCCCTGCCGGATCGCGCGATGGTGATCGACCTTCGCAAACCCAAGGTCCTCAAAGGGTTGGTCCCGAAGGGCTGCAAGGATGTGGTCGAGCGCCGCGGCCGGGTCGGCGCGTCCCTCGCGAACGTCATCGAGGAGGGCGCGTAACGCCGCTGCATTATTCAGGAACACTGTCGTATTATGATGGACTGGACTACAGGCGAAGCGCCCATCTGAGATGACTGCCCTCGAAACCCTCATCCTCGCCTCGTACTTCTTCGTCCTCCTCATCCTCGCTGTTTACGGATGGCACCGGTACTACCTGGTGTACGTCTACATGAAACATAAACACGAGCAGCCGCAGCCCAAGAGCGCGTTCGATGAGCTGCCCGTGGTGACGATCCAGCTGCCGCTGTACAACGAGATGTACGTGGTCGATCGGCTCGTGGATGCGGTGTGCCAGATCGAGTATCCGCGCGAGCGTCTCGAGATCCAGGTCCTGGACGACTCCACCGACGAGACCCGGCAGATTGCCGAGCTCGCGGTGCGGCGCCATGTGATGCAGGGCATCGACATCAAGTACATCCATCGCGAGGATCGCACCGGCTTCAAGGCCGGCGCGCTCGACGAGGGCCTCCAGGTCGCGCGCGGCAGCTACGTGGCGATCTTCGACGCCGACTTCATCCCGAAGCCCGACTTCCTCACCCGCACCATTCATTACTTCACCGATCCGAAGGTCGCGCTCGTGCAGGCGCGCTGGGGTCACGTGAACGAAGACTATTCGCTGCTCACCAAGATCCAGGCGGTGCTGCTCGACGCGCACTTCGTGCTCGAGCACGGCAGCCGCAATCGCGGCGGCTGCTTCTTCAATTTCAACGGCACCGCCGGCATCTGGCGGCGTGAGGCCATCCACGACGGCGGCGGCTGGCAGCACGACACGCTGACCGAAGATCTCGATCTCAGCTACCGCACCCAGCTCAGGGGCTGGCAGTTCGTGTTCGTGCAGGATCACGTCTCGCCTGCGGAGCTGCCGGTCGAGATGAACGCCTTCAAGTCGCAGCAGCATCGCTGGGCCAAGGGATCGATCCAGACCTTCCTCAAGCTGATGCCGCGCATCCTGCAATCGAACCAGCCGTTCCACGTCAAGGCGGAGGCGTTCTTCCACCTCTCGGCGAATTTCAACTACCCGCTGATGTGCGTGCTGTCGGTGTTGATGGCGCCGTCGATGGTGATCCGCTACAACATGGGCTGGTACGAGATGCTGCTCATCGACATCCCGCTGTTTTTCGCGGCCACGGCGTCGGTGGCCAACTTCTACATGGTCTGCCAGCGTGAGCTGTATCCGCAGACGTGGACCGACCGCCTGAAGTACCTGCCGTTCCTGATGTCGATCGGCATCGGCCTGGCGGTGAACAACACCAGGGCGGTGTTCGAGGCGCTGTTCCACAAGCCCAGCGAATTCGTGCGCACGCCGAAGTACGCGGTCGAGGGACGCCTCGACGACTGGAGCCAGAAGAAGTATCGCCAGTCGGTGTCGGTGCAGCCGATGATCGAGCTGGCGCTGGGGCTCTATTTCACCGCGACGCTGTTCTATGCGCTGGCCAACGGCATTTACGGCACGGTGCCGTTCCTGATGCTGTTTCAGGTCGGCTTCCTCTACACGGGGATGCTGTCGTTATTGCAGCAGTACGGCCCCGAGTCGGTCGAAGTCGTGCAGGGTAAGGAAGCCTAGATGGACTAGAATCCAGCCGACCGGAGGGGCCCATGAACGTTCGACAGGCAGCCGTCGCTTTCCTCGCACTCGCGCTGACCGGCGCGGGCGCTTTCTCCACTACTACCGCCCACCAGCAGGCTGGCACCCGGCGGGGGCCGACCGTCGGCCGATCGGTCGTGACGACGACATTTGGGATCGTGGCGGCGAGCCAGCCGCTGGCGGCGCGCGCCGGCGTGCAGATCCTCGAGCGCGGCGGCAACGCGATCGACGCGGCGATCGCCGCAAACGCGACCATCGGCCTGATGGAGCCGACCGGCAACGGCCTCGGCGGCGACCTGTTCATCATCTACTACGAGGCCAAGACCGGCACGGTCCACGGCCTCAATTCGAGCGGTTGGGCGCCGACCGGTCTGAGCGTCGACTTCCTTGCCTCGAAGGGCATCAAGGAGATGCCGCAACGCGGCATCTACTCGGTGACCGTGCCCGGCGTGGCCGCGGGATGGCACGCGATGCGCGAGCGATTCGGCACCAAGCCGTTCGCGGAGCTCCTGGCGCCCGCGATTTGGTACGCCGAGAACGGGTTCCCGGTGTCGGAGAAAATCGCGGCCGGCTGGGCCAACTCGGTGAAGATGCACAGCGCCCATCCGAACTCGCGCAAGACGTATTTGATCGACGGCGAGCGCGCGCCGAGGGCGGGAGAGATCTTCAAGAACCCCGACCTGGCCGGCTCGTTGCGCTTGATCGCCGGGCAGGGTCGTGACGGGTACTACCGCGGCAAGACCGCGGAGGCGATCGTCGCGATCTCACGCGAGCAAGGCGGCACCATGACGCTCTCGGATCTCTCCGAGTTCACGCCCGAATGGGTCACGCCCATCAAGACCACGTATCGCGGCTGGACCATCCACGAGATCGGACCGCAGACGCAGGGCATCTCGGCGCTGATGATGCTGAACCTGATGGAGCAATATCCGATCGGCGACTTCGGCTTCCACAGCGTCAACGCGATGCACGTGATGATCGAGGCCAAGAAGCTCGCCTATGCCGACATGCTCCGCTACATCGGCGACCCGCGGTTCTCGAAGAATCCGGTCGACGCACTGCTGAGCAAGCCGCGCGCGGTCGATCGCGCGAAGTTGATCGATTCGGGGAAAGCGGCGTGCAGCGTTGAACCGGCGCAGCTCACCGGCATCACCGACGCGCAGGGCAACGACACCATTTATATGTCCGTGATCGACAAGGACGGCAACATCGTCTCGTTGATCCAAAGCAACTACAGCGGATTTGGATCGGGCCTCGTGCCCCCGGGCACCGGCTTCATGTTGCAGAACCGCGGCGCACTGTTTTCGCTCGACCAGAACCGGCCCAACACGCTCCAGCCGCACAAGCGCCCGCTGCACACCATCATTCCCGCGTTCATGGAGAACGGCGACGTGAAGATCGGGTTCGGGATTATGGGCGGCTGGAACCAGGGTCAGGCCCATGCGCAGTTTGCCTCGAACATCGCCGACTTCGGCATGACCGTGCAGGAGGCGCTCGAGGCCGGCCGCTTCACCAAGGGCAGTTTCACCGGCTGCGACGTTAACGTCGAAGCCCTCGTGCCGGAGGAGACGCGCGCGGCCCTGAAAGCCCGCGGCCACGACGTGCGGGTCGTCGCGCCGCGCAGCGGCACATTCGGTTACGGCCAGGCGGTGATGAGCGGCCCCGGCGGCGTGCACTTCGGCGGTTCGGAGCCACGGCACGACGGCGCGGCGATTCCACAGGCGCCGCCGGTGTTCGACGCCGCCGCTCGGCGCCAACGGTGAGAGTCTTCGTCGCCATTGTTGTGTCGGCGATGGCGTACGCGTTTGCGTCCGCCTTCGCCACCTCTTCCGACTCCGCTCAAGCTGCCTCGGACAGGTCGGCGCGACAGGCTGCCGCCAACGTCAACTGGACCGTGAACGGCGGGGACGGCAACAGCCGTTACTCGCCGCTCACGCGGATCGATCGGTCGAACGTCGCCAGGCTGCAGGTCGCCTGGACCTACGACAGCCGCGACTCGTTCAAGGACTCCGAAATGCAAAGCAATCCCATCGTCGTCGATGGGGTGCTGTTCGCGACCACGCCGACGATGAAGGTGGTGGCGGTCAATGCGGAGACCGGGCAGGAGATCTGGCGATTCGATCCGAGCGGCGGCAGCGGCGCCCGCACGCGGTTCCGCCATCGCGGTGTTACCGTGCACGGCGATCGCGTGTTCGTGACCTACCGTAACTTCCTGTTCGCGATCGACAAGACCACGGGCCAACCGATCGCGTCGTTCGGCGAAAACGGCCGCATCGATCTGCGCCAGGGTCTCGGCCGGCCGGCTGAAGGCCTCAGCGTGAGCGCCAGCACGCCGGGTGTGGTCTTCGAGGATCTGCTGATCCTGCCCGCCAGCGTGCCGGAAACGCTGCCGGGGACGCCGGGCCACATCCGCGCGTTCGACGTGAAGTCAGGCCGGCAGCAGTGGATCTTTCACACCATTCCGCAGCCGGGAGAATTCGGTTATGACACGTGGCCGAAGGACGCCTACCAGTTGTCCGGCGGCGCGAATGCCTGGGCGGGCGTCACCGTGGACGCGAAGCTCGGGATGGTGTTTGCCGCCACCGGCTCGGCGTCGTTCGACTTCTACGGCGTGAACCGGCACGGCGACAACCTGTTCGCCAATTGCGTGCTCGCGCTTGATGCCCGGACCGGCAAGCGGATCTGGCACTTCCAGGGAATCAAGCACGACGTGTGGGACTGGGACTTCCCGGCGCCGCCGAGTCTTGTCACCGTCAGGCACAACGGACGCGCGATTGACGCCGTGGCACAGATCACCAAGTTCGGCGATGTCTTCGTGCTCGATCGCCGCACCGGCGCGTCGCTCTTCCCGATCGAGAATCGGCGGGTGCCGCCGTCGGCAATCGACGGCGAGCGGCTCGCGGAATCGCAGCCGCGGCCGACCAAGCCACCGCCGTTCGCGCGCCAGGGCCTGACCGAAGCGATGCTGACGCGGCGTACGCCCGAGGCGCACGCGGCCGTGCTCGAGCGGTTCCGGAAGCTCAAATCCGGCATGTTCGCGCCGCCGTCGTTCGAGGGGACGATCGTGTTTCCGGGGTTCGACGGCGGAGCGGAGTGGGGCGGCGCGGCGTTCGATCAGGAATCCGGCCTGCTGTTCGTCAACTCGAACGAGATGCCGTGGATCGTCAAGATGATCCCCAACGACGACACCTCGCTCTACAACTCGAAGTGCGCGTCGTGTCATCGCGAGGATCGCACGGGCAGCAGCATGGCGCCGTCGCTGGTGGACATCGGCACACGCATGACGCGCGATGAGATCGCGACCATCGTGCGGCAGGGGACGGGCCTGATGCCGGCGTTTCCCGACATGGGCGGCCGCAACATCAACGACGTCGCCGAATTCCTCGTCACCGGCAAGGACCAGGGCAAGGATCCGGCGGTGACGAGCGACCCGAATTGGCTGAAGTATCGCAACGACGGCTACGACATCTTTCTCGATCCTGACGGCTATCCGGCGGTCACGCCGCCGTGGGGAACGCTGAATGCCATCGACCTGAATGCCGGCACCATCCGCTGGCAGATTCCGTTCGGCGAATTTCCCGATCTCGTGGCGAAGGGGCTGACCAACACGGGCAGCGACAACTACGGCGGCCCGGTCGTCACCGCGAGCGGGTTGCTGTTCATCGGCGCCACCAACTTCGACAAGAAATTCCGCGCCTTCGACAAGCTGACCGGCACGCTGCTGTGGGAAACGGTGTTGCCCGCGGCCGGCAACGCGACGCCGTCGATCTACCAGTTCAATGGCCGGCAGTACGTGGTGATCGCGTGCGGCGGCGGGAAGAATGGCGCGCCGTCCGGCAGCAGTATCGTGGCGTTCGCGCTGCCGCGTTAGCGATCGATCCGAGAGAGCGTTGTCTTCATCCGCAACTTCCGGGAACTCGCAGCCCGCCAGTGCCGTTCTGATCTAGGATGACCGCAGGCCGCTTCTGCGATCCAGGAGATCCCACATGACTATCCGATTTGTCGGCGCGCTCGTTGCGTTGCTGTTGTTCGTCACAGCGCCCGTCCCCGCGCAGACATTCACCGTGCCGGTCGAGTACTTCAAGCTCGATAACGGCCTGAAAGTCGTCGTCAGCCCGGACCGCTCGGCGCCGGTGGTGCTGGTCGAGGTGATCTACAACATCGGCTTCCGCGTCGAACCGAAGGGGCGCACCGGTTTCGCCCACCTCTTCGAGCACATGATGTTCCAGGGCTCGGCCAACGTGAAGAAGATGGAGCACGTCTCGCTGATGCAGGAGGCCGGCGGCATCGTCAACGGCTCGACACGCTTCGATTACACCAACTACTTCCAGTCCCTGCCGTCGAACGGGCTCGAGCGGGCGCTGTTCCTCGAGGCCGACCGCATGCGATCGCTCGACGTCACCGCCGAGAACCTCAAGAACCAGCAGAACGTGGTCAGCGAGGAGGTGCGCGTCAACGTGCTGAACCAGCCGCACGGCGCCTTCGACTGGATCGAGATCTGGGAGCGCGCCAACACCAACTGGCACAACGCGCACGATTTCTATGGCGCCCTCGATGAGCTCGCCGCCGCCACCCTCGACGACGTCCGCTCGTTCTTCCAGACCTACTACGCGCCCAATGACGCCGTCCTGGTGGTGGCCGGCGACACCACGGCCGCCGAAGTGCGCAAGCTCGCGGAACAGCATTTCGGATCGATTCCGCGGCAGCCACAGCCGCCACCGGCCGACCTTTCCGAACCGCCGCAGACCTCGCCGAAAAGCTTCACGCGCACCGACAAGCTGGCGCGCACGCCGGCACTCGCGGCGGCGTGGCACCTGCCGCCGCGGATGACGAAGGACTTCTTCGCGTTGAGCGTGCTCGATCCGTTGCTCAACAGCGACGACAGCGCGCGCATCTACCGGAAACTGGTGCGCGAGGAGCGGCTCGCGATGTCGAGCCAGGGCGGCTTCAACTTCCTTGGCCCCAACTGGGACATGAAGGGACCGATGCTCTACACGATGCGCGTCGACTACTTCAACGACAAGACGGCGGAGCAGGTGATCGCCGCGATTGAAAGCGTGCTCGATGACGTGCGCAAGAACGGCATCACCGCGGCCGACCTCGCGCAGGCGAAGACGACCATGCGATCGGCGTTTCTCGACGACATGGAGGGCGGCGGCATGCCGCTGTTCGGCCGGGCCAACCTGCTTGGGGTGTTCGCGCTGTTCGACGACGAGCCCGGCCGCATCAATACCATCCTCGGCGATCTCGACAAGGTGACGGTCGAGGACGTGAAGGCCGCGGCCGCGAAGTGGCTCGTTGCCACGAATCGCACCTCGATCGACAGCCGTCCCGGCGCGAAGCCGGCGTCAGGAGGCGACCGATGATCCGTCGTTTCGCCTTCGCCTTCGCCGTCGCGCTGGTCGCTCCATCGCTCGTCTCTGCCCAGTCGACGCTGCCGCCGGTCGGACCCGAACGTCCGTTCGCGCCCTCGCCGCGCGCCGAGCGGACGCTCGGCAATGGGCTGCAAGTGGTGACGTTACGGCATGCCACGGTGCCCAAGGTGACGGCGTTGCTCCAGATCGAATCGGGCCTCGCCGTCGAACCGCCCGACAAGGCCGGGCTCGCGCAATTCGTGGTCGATCTCGCGCAGGAGGGCACGACGTCCCGCTCGAGCGAACAGATCAAGCGCGAGATCTTCGCGATCGGCGCCAGCCTGAACGCCTTTGCCGGCCAGGACTCCGCGACATTCGTGCTGCGCGGGCTCAATACAACGCTGCCGCAGATGTTCGCAATGCTGGCCGACGTGGTTCGCGGCCCCACGTTCCCGCAGGGTGAGCTCGATCTGATGAAAGCCAACACCGCCCAGCGCCTGCAGGCCCAGGCGGCCTCGCCGCAGTACGTCAACAACAAGCTGTTCCGGCAGACCCTGTTCGGTAACCATCCGTACGCCCGTATCGGCGTGACCCAGGAGACGCTGCCGGCGATCGATCGCGCGTCGATCGTTGCCTATCACCAGGCCTACTACCGCCCCAACAATGCGACGCTCATCGTCGTCGGCGACGTGGCGCCGGAGGCGGTGTTCGCCGCCGCGGAGAAGGCGTTCGGCACCTGGGAGCGCCGCGCGTTGCCCGAGCAGAAGCCGGTCGAGCTGCCGTTGTTGAAAGGCCGCACGCTGGTATTCGTCCAGCGCCCCAACAGCGTGCAGTCGTCGATTTCGGTTGGGAACTTCACCCTGCGGCGCGACGATCCGAGGTGGTACACGCTGCAGCTCACCAACCAGATTTTCGGGGCCGCGTTCGACTCGCGGCTGGTGAGAAATATCCGCGAAGAAAAGGGCTACACGTATTCGCCGCAATCGATCTTCCAGTCGATGGAGCAGGGCGGTCTGTATCGCGCCGTCGCCGACGTGCGAAACGAAGTGACCGGCGCGACGCTGAAGGAGATCTACGCCGAGATCGACAAGATGCGCGGCGCCCCTCCCGAAGCGGAGGAGTTGAGCGACGCCAAGCAGTACTCACGCGGGCTGTTCGTGATTCAGAACGCGTCACAAACCGGGTTGGCGCAAACGCTCGGCAACATGAGCACTTTCGGATTGCCGAAGGACTACCCGGAGACCTACCAGCGGCAAATCTCCCAGCCTTCGGCCGAGGCCGTGAAGACCGGTGCGCAGATGCTGCTCGGCTCGGAGGACTCGGTGGTGGTTATCGTCGGCGATTACACCAAGGTTGAAGATCAGCTCGCCGGCTTCGCGAACATCAAGTTCTTCGATCTGAACGGCAAGCCGATCGCTGAGCCAAAATAGATCTCAGACCGCAGATGTCAGATTGCTGATCAATTGCCTTGCTGATCAATTGCCGATGTCAGATGAGGGATTTTTCAATCACCAATCTCACTTCGTCAATTGATCAACAATCTGAGATCTGATATCTGAAATCGTCTACCGCCCAATTCTGTACAGCTTCGTCTGCGTGACGGCCGCCGAACGGTGCGCCCCGATGAGCCTCGCGTTCCCATTTCAGCTGGCCGGTCGTGGCGTCGAACGCGCAGACCATGTAGCGGATCTCACCGGTGTCGCTGGTCAGCTCGATGTCGCGCGCGGTCACGCGCTTGAGCACTTCCTCTTCTGACAGGCCCTGCTTCACGAGCTCGGCGACGTAGTCGTTGCCGTATATGCCGGTGGACGGTTCCTTGAATTTGCCGCCGCTGATCCCCGACGTCACGAACACGGTGTTGTCCCACGCCACAGGCGAGGACCAGCCGCGACCTTGAACTTCCACGCTCCACGCGACGTTGTCTTTCGCGGACCACTGCATTGGCAACTTGCCCTCGGCCAGCACGCCCGCGCCCTGCGGTCCGCGGAACTGTGGCCAAGCCAGGGCCGCAGACCTGTCCGCCGACCTGTCCGCCGAAGCGCCGAGCGCGAAGGTGGAAGCGTGAAGCGCGAAGGTGGAAGGCGCAGATGCCGCCAGGGCCGCGAAAGGCGCAGAGGTTCGCAAAGACTAAGACTAGACGTCGAAGCGCCGCACCAGGCCGAGCTGCTCCATCTGGCAGAAATCACCGTCGAGCGACCAGATCAGTGCGCCCACTTCTTGCGCCAGCACCGCGATCAGCAGATCGCCGATCGCAAACGTGAACCCGGCGTCGGCCGCGCGCGCCGTCCAGCGGTCGATGGTCTTCCACGTGTCGTCGGTCGGGTAGAGCAGCGGGACGGGCTTGAGTGCGCCGGCCAGTCGGCCCCGGTCGCTCGCGCGCGCGCCCATCAGCAGCTCCGTCCGGACCGGCACCGCCAGCGCCACCTCGTCGGCCTCCAGGAGCGATCGCAGGGTGATCGCCTCCGGACTCGACCGCGATCGCAGCGCCCGGATCCAGACCGAGCTATCGACGACGATCATGCCTTGGACGTCGGGCGCCGCTGTTGTGGCGTTCTTCCGCGCGACTTGTCGAGGTCGAGCTCGACGTGCACTTTCCCGAACAAGGCCGTCAACCCGTGAATGTGGTGACGCCGAACGACCTCCTTCAAGGCGTAGACCACGGTATCGGTCTTGGACTTGAAGCCCAACGCGTTACGGGCGGAATCGATCAATTCAACAGGCAGCTCGAGAGTCGTGCGCATACAAATAGCCTATTTCATATGCTTAAAGACATCAATACATAATAGGTTATATGCGGCCACCGTATTCGCTCGCGGATCCCGGCCGCCGCTGGCGATAGAATTCGAATTTCATGGCTACAGCAGAGAAACCCAAGAGCGGACTGGAAGACGTGGTCGCCACGTCATCCCGGATTTGCTTTCTCGACGGCGATCGCGGCGTGCTCGCGTATTGCGGGCACGATATTCACGATCTCGCCCGCCACGCGACGTTCGAGGAAACCTGCCACCTGCTCTGGCACGGCCGCCTGCCGAACCGCGCCGAGCTTGGCGACCTGCAAACCCAGCTCGCCGCCGCCCGTCCGCTGCCTGAAGCGATCATCCGGCTGATGAAGATGCTGCCGCCGTCTGAAGGGGCCCCCATCGCGGCAACCGCGATGGGGAGTGGCGGCATGGACGCGCTGCGCACGCTGACCTCGGCGCTCGGCCATTACGATCCGGACGCGCACGACAACTCTCCGCGGGCGGCGTATCGCAAGGCGGTGCGTCTCACCGGCCAGCTCTCGACGATCGTCGCGACATGGGGACGGATGCAGCAAGGCGGCGGACCTGTGCCGCCGGACCCGGTGATGGGCCACGCGGCGAATTTTCTCTACCTGCTGTTCGGCACGCGGCCGGACGCCACCGCGATCAAGGCGATGGACATCGCGTTGATCCTGCACGCCGACCACGAGCTCAACGCCTCGACCTTCGCCGCGCGGGTGGCCGCGGCCACGCTCACCGACCTGCACTCCGCCATCGTCGCCGGCATCGGCGCGTTGAAGGGTCCGCTGCACGGCGGCGCCAACGCCGACGTCATGAAGATGCTGCTCGAGATCGGCCAGGACGCGCCTGCCGATCGCATCGACTCGTACATCAAGGGCAAGCTGGCGAGGAAAGAAAAGATCCCCGGCTTTGGTCACCGCGTCTACCACACCGAGGACCCGCGCGCGACGCACTTGAGAAGGATGTCGAAGGAGCTGGGGCAGAAGGCCGGCAACACGAAGTGGTACGAGATGAGCGAGCGCATCGAGGCGATCGTCAAAGCCGAAAAGCAGCTCTACCCGAACGTCGACTTCTATTCGGCGTCGACGTATTACACGATGGGCATTCCGATCGATCTTTACACGCCGATCTTCGCCGTCAGCCGCATCAGCGGGTGGACCGCCCACGTGCTCGAGCAGTACGCGAACAACCGGCTAATCCGCCCGCGCGCGGAATACATCGGACCTACATACCCGCAGACGTGGATCCCTCTGGAACAGCGGTGATTACCTGCAGGTGGTTTCGGGTGGCGCCCTTGACCGCGGCCAGGTGAATGCTGCGATCGAACGTGGCGAGCGCGCCGCCTGCCGACACTGCCAGGCCAAGGAGGTAGGCATCCGTGACTTGCTTGTGCCCCCGGATGTACGCCGGATCAAAAACGCTCTCGTCGCAGAGCGAGATGGCGCCCGGCCAGTCGCGGTGGCCGCGGCCGGCGCGTAGCTTTGCCAGCATCGGGACGATATCGGCCGGCCGGTGCGGCGGATTGGTGAAGGTCGGGCTTGTGAGAATTCGGACCAGCCCGTTCTCGGTGATGGCGCACGTCGCCCAGCCTTGCTTCCGGTGATCCTCGAACCAGTCGTGCGCGATCTCGTGATGGACGTGGCCGGGATCGAAGAGTGCGACGAGGACGCTGACGTCGAGCAACGCAACCACTGCGCTACTCGTCGTCTCGCAGTTGGTTGATCAGCTCAACGGTCAGCGCTGGAGCACCTGCGGCGCGAGGTGGGAGCAGCGGCACTCCGTTGCGAACCTTGGCGCTGCTTTTCGGGCGTTCCAGCGCTTTACGCGCCAGGCCCGACAGGACCCTGCCCGCCGGCAACCCGTTCGTCGCGGCAATCTCCTTTACCGCCAACAACACATCGTCATCGATCTCCAAGGTTGTCCTCACGGGTGGATCATCACGCATCACGCATCAGATGTCAAGTGCCGTTCCCGCGCGCTGAAGTGCTACCCTCGGTGTTCGTATCCGGAGGAAATGCATGCTGAAGACGATCGTTCGCGCCGGTGTCATGACAGCCGTGCTGGCCGCGGTTCCGATTCATTCGCAGGAGCTCGGCACCATCACGTTCCCGACCTCCGGCGCGCCCGCCGCGCAGGCGGCCTTCCTCGAAGGCGTCAAGAGCCTGCACAGCTTTCAGTTCGATGAAGCCGCGGTGGCGTTCCAGCGCGCGCAGAAGATCGATCCCACGTTCGTGATGGCGTACTGGGGCGAGGCGATGAGCCACAACCATCCGCTGTGGGCGCAGCAGGATACGAAAGCGGCCCAGGCGATCCTCCAGAAAATTGCGCCGACATTGAAGGAGCGGCTGGCCAAGGCGAAGCTGCCCAAGGAAAAGGCGTTTATCGGCGCCATCGACGTGCTGTATTACTCGCCGGGCGAGAAGCTCGCGCGCGACCACGCCTACGCCGAGGCGTTGGCGGCGATGTATGCGGTGTGGCCGGACGATCACGAAGTGGCCACCTGGTACGCGCTGTCATTGCTGGGCACGGTGCGTCCCACCGATCGCGGCTTCCGGCGGCAGGCGCTCGCGGCGTCGATCGCGCAGAGAGTGTTTGCCGCAAATCCAAAGCATCCCGGCGCGGCGCACTTCATCATTCACGCGTTCGACGATCCGGATCACGCGCCGCTCGCTCTTCCCGCGGCGCGCTCGTACGCCGGCATTGCGCCGTCGGCCGCACACGCGCTGCACATGCCGTCGCACATCTTCATTCAGCTCGGCATGTGGCCCGACGCGCGCACGTCCAACATCGCCGCCTACCAAGCGGCCACCGAGTTGAATGCGCGGATGAAACTCGCGGAAGGCCGCGAGGACTTCCACACGCTCGGCTGGCTCGAGTACGCGAACCTGATGCTCGGCAACATCGACGAGGCGAAGCAGAACGTCCAGTGGGCGAAGCAGGCTGCCGATCGCAACCCCACCAATGCCGGCATCCGCAACGGCTATCTCGGCATGCGCGCGCGGCTGATCCTCGAGACGGAGCAGTGGGAGAAGAACCTGCTTCAAGAGGGTGCGCAGGGTGCACAGGGTGCTCATGATGCACACGCGAGCATGCCGGGGATGAGCATGCCCACGAGCAACACGTGGATCTTCATCGCCGGCTACAGCGCGGCGAAGCTCGCCGATCTGAAGACGGCGGAGGCTGCCGAGGCGCAGCTGCGTGGCGCGCGCGAAAAGCTCGAGGGCGGCGCGAATCCCTATCAGGCAAGGCCCGTCGCGATCATGGAGAAGCAGGTCGCGGCGTTGATTCGCTCCGCCCGCGGCCAGAAGGAAGAGGCGCTGAAGCTGGCCAAAGAGGCGATGGAGATCGAGCTGGCGATGTCGGCGCCGTCCGGGCCACCGGACCCGATCAAGCCCGCCCCCGAGTTCTACGGCGAGCTTTTGCTGGAATCAGGCCGGAATTCCGAGGCCATCGCCGCGCTGGAACTGTCGCTCCAGCGAACCCCGAACCGGACGCCTTCCGTCAAAGCTATGCAGCGGGCGCGCTCCGCCGGCACGGCGATGCGCTAACCTAGAGGCTTCCGGATCGTACTTAATACTTGGAGCGGAGAACCATGACGAAACGCGTTTCCCTGGCGCTGGTGTTCGTCGGCGCATTTTATGCGGCACCGTCCGCGTCCGCGCAGCAGGCCGCGGCGCCGACCTACAGCAAGGACGTCGCGCCGATCCTCTACGCGAGCTGCACCGGCTGCCATCGTGCCGGCGAGATCGCGCCGATGTCGCTGATGAATTACAAGGAAGCGCGCCCGTGGGCGCGCGCGATCGGTGCCCGGGTGGCCGACGGTACGATGCCGCCATGGCACGCCGATCCCGCGCACGGCACGTTCTCGAACGCGCGGATGCTGAGTGAAATCCAGAAGGCGACGATCGCGAAGTGGGTCAGCGCGGGCGCGCCCGAGGGCAATGCCGCGGATCTCCCGGCCGCGCCGGTTTACGCCGACGGCTGGAACATCGCGCCGGACGTGGTGCTGTCGATGCAGGAGGACTATCCGATCCCGGCAACCGGCGAAGTGCCGTACCAGTACCTCGAAATTCCCGCGAACTTCGCCGAGGATCGCTACATCCAGGCGTGGGAGATTCGTCCCGGCGATCGTCAGGCCGTGCACCATCTGCTCTTGTCGACGCGCCCGCCGCAGGCAGTGGTCGAGGCGCAGATGAAGCGGCAGCAGCAGGCGATGCTGCAGCGGATGTTCGGTGCCGCGCCGGCGAACGCGCCAGCCGCGAACGCCGCGCCGCGGCCGCAGCCACCCTTCAGTTTTGCGTGCTGCGTCCAGATCCCCGCGGGACAATCCGGCGGACGGCCGCTGCCGCCCGAGCAGCGCAAGCCGCTCGGCCCGAACTATCGCCCGCGACCGGCGGGCACGGGTCCAACGATGGGCGGCTATTCGCCCGGCGGCTCGATCCGCGTGTTCCCCGAGGGGATGGCGATGCGCATCCCGGCGGGACATTCGCTCGTGTTTCAGATGCACTACACCACTTACGGCAAAGCGACCACGGACCGAACGAAGATCGGGTTGAAGTTCGCGAAGACGCCGCCGAAGACCATCCTCAACACGATGGCGCTCATCAACGCGTCGCTGTCGATTCCGCCGGGCGCGGCCAATCACCCCGTCGAGAACGAGATGACGTTCAATCGCGACACGATCCTCTATAGCCTGGTGCCGCACACACACGTGCGCGGCACGGGCTGGCACTATGAAGCGACCTACCCGGACGGCCGCAAGGAAGTGATCCTGTCGGTGCCGACGTACGACTTCAACTGGCAGCACGAGTACGTGTTCGCGCAGCCGCTGCCCTTGCCGGCCGGCACCAAGCTCCACGCCAAGGCCTGGTACGACAACTCACCCCGCAACAAGTCGAACCCCGATCCGAGCAAGCAAGTGACGTGGGGCGATCAGACGTGGGAGGAGATGATGTACACGAGCATCACCTTCAGCTTCGCCCCGCAAACGTCCACCGCGGCTCCGCAACAGTGAACTGACTTGGGTCTTGGGTCTTGGGTCTTG
>CAZEMI010000108.1:0-4258 GCA_964513235.1 uncultured Acidobacterium sp. | reverse complement strand
ACCGCGCGCGTGCGCGTGATCGAGGCGCCGCCATGGACGTTTGATTTTGAGAACGCGGCCGGCGAGGCGCCGCCGGCGTGGTGGGGGGGCGCGCCGACCCAGGTGGTGCAGCGCACGGTGGAAGGGGTGGGCAAGGTCCTGGTCCGGCCGCGCGACGACACCGTCGGCCGCCGCGCGAAAGTGTTCTTCGGCCAGCCGATCCTGGCCGGATTCACCGTGGAAGCCGAGGTGCGCGGCCGCGAGCAACGGCGGCAGCGCGGCGACGTCGGACTCATCAACGGGCGCTACGGGCTCGTGCTGTTCGGCAACGGGCAGAAGCTCGAGCTCCACCCGTGGCAGGCGGCCGACGAGATGACCATGCGCGTACCGTTCACGTGGGACGCCGACACGTGGTACCGCATGAAGCTGCGCGTCGACCACCAGAAAGACGGCACCGCGCGCGTGCGCGGCAAGGTGTGGGCGGCCGGCGGCCCCGAGCCCGAGGCCTGGACCATCGAGAAGATCGACAAGATCCCTCACCAGGCAGGCAGCCCCGGTATTTACGCGGACGGCATTTCAGACGTCTATTTCGATAACGTGAAGGTTTACAGGAATCAATGACGGCCGCAGAAGGCGCAGATGGCGCAGAAAGACGAACGATGTTTCGAAGCGTGATGATCGTGGTGATGGTTGCGGCCGCGTCGGCGGCGGTGTCGGCAACGGATTGGCCGATGTGGGGCGGCACGCCGAGCCGCAACATGGTGTCGCCCATGACCGGCCTCCCAACCACGTGGGACCTCAAGACCGGCACGAACGTGAAGTGGGTCGCCGAGCTCGGGTCGCAGTCGTACGGCAATCCCGTGGTCGCCAACGGCGTGGTGCTCGTCGGCACCAACAACGAAGCGATGCGCGATCCGAAGCAGGGCGGTGATCGCGGCGTGCTGATGGCGTTTCGCGAAGAGACCGGCGAGTTCATGTGGCAGGCGACGTTCGAAAAGCTCGCCGCCGGCCGCGCCAACGACTGGCCGTTCCAGGGCATTGCCAGCTCGCCGCTCGTCATCCGCGGCGTGGCCTACTTCACCTCCAACCGCGGCACGATCGTCGCCGCGGACCTGCAGGGCTTCCACGACAACGAAAACGACGGGCCCGTGAAGGACGAGAAGCTCACCGGCAAGGGCGACCCCGACATCATCTGGACGTTCGACATGATCGAGGAAGTCGGCGCGTTCCCGCACAACCTTGCCAACTGCTCGCCGGTGTCGGACGGCAACCTGCTGTTCTGCAGCACGGGCAACGGCCAGGACGAAAGCCACGTCAACGTGCCGTCGCCGAAGGCGCCGTCGATCATCGCGCTCGACATCGAGAGCGGCACGCTGAAGTGGGAGGACAACTCGGTCGGCGATCGGGTGTTGCACGGCCAGTGGTCGACGCCCGCGGTCGGCGACATCGGCGGCGTGCGGCAGGTGGTGCACGCGCAGGGCGACGGCTGGGTCCGCGGCTACGAAGCCACCACCGGCAAGAAGTTGTGGGAGTTCGACACCAACCCCAAGGATTCGGTGTGGCCGAAGACGCGCAACGAGGTGATCAGCACGCCGGTGATCTTCGAGAACGTCGTCTACATTTCGAACGGCCAGGATCCGGAACACGGTGAAGGCGTCGGCCACGCGTATGCGATTGACGGCACCAAGCGTGGCGATATCACCCAGACCGGCGTGATCTGGCATTTCGACAAGATCCGGCGCTCGATTTCGACCGCGGCGATCAAGGACGGCCTGATCTATCTCGCGGATTTCAGCGGCTTCCTGCACTGCCTGGATGTCAAGACCGGCAAGCCGTTGTGGACGCACGACATGTTCGCGGCCATTTGGGGATCGCCAATCATCATCAACGACAAGGTCTATCTCGGCGACGAGGACGGCGACGTGGCGGTGATGGAGCATGGCAGGACGTTCAAGCTGGTGGCGGAGCTGAACATGGGCAGCTCGGTCTACGCCACACCGGTGCCGGCGAACGGCAAGCTGTTCGTCATGAATCGCAATCAGCTGTATGCCCTTCAGGAAGGCGCCCAGCTGAAGCGATGACGAATAACGAATAACGAATAACGAAAAATGCGACGGCGGGATTTTCTCATCACGTGCGCGGCGGTGGCCACCGCCTCCGCTCGCGCTCAGGGAAGCAGACTCCAGCGCGACCTCGCCGGAGCGGCCTCCGGCCGCGAAGGCGGGACGGGGGCATTCCAGAAACCCGCACCTGCTGCGACTGCCGCACCCGCGAATGCGTGGCCGCAATTTCGCGGCTCGACCACTCTCACCGGCATTTCCTCCACCACGATCGCGCCGGCGCCGAAGTTGGCGTGGGTGTGGGAGGGCGGCGAGGCGTTTGATTCCTCGGCCGCCATCGTCGACGGCGTGGTGTATGTCGGCACCGCGACGGGTGAGTTGATCGCCGTCGGCTTGACCGACGGCAAGTTGCGGTGGCGATACAAGGCGGGCGAGGCGATCGGAGAATCGTCGCCGGCCGTGGCCGGCGGGCGCGTGGTCATCGGCGATCTGATCGGCGTCGTGCACGCGGTGACCATCGCCGACGGCAAGCCGATCTGGACGTTCAAGACCCAGTCCGAGATCAAGTCTTCGCCGGTCATCGTCGGCGACATCGTGTTGATGGGGTCATACGACGGCAACTTGTACGGTCTGGATGCGGCGACCGGCAAGCAGCGCTGGGTCTACAAAACCGAGAATTACGTGCACGGCACCCCGTGCCTGATCAACGGCGTGGCGCATTTTGCCGGCTGCGACGAAATCTTTCACGCCGTCGACGTGAAGACCGGCAACGAGCGGCTCTCGGCTTCGGCCACCGCGTACACGGGCGCGTCGGTGGCGATCGCCGGCAACGTGGCCTACTTCGGCACGTTCGACAACCAGGTGCTGGCGCTCGACCTCGCGTCGCGCAAAGTGCTGTGGCGCTACGAGCATCCCGATCGCAAGTTTCCGTTTTATTCGTCGGCCGCGGTGGTGGACGGCACGGTGGTGCTCGGCGGGCGCGACCGCATGGTGCACGCGCTCGACGCGATCACCGGCAAGGCGCGCTGGACGCATATGACCCGTGCCCGCATTGATTCGTCGCCGGCCATTGCCGGCACCCGCGTCTACGTCGGCTCGAACGACGGCCGCTTCTATTGCCTGGATCTGGCGAGCGGGAAAGTGGCGTGGGAACACGACGAGGGCGCCGCGCTCACCGCGTCGCCCGCCCTCGCCGCGGGACGCATCGTGATCGGCTCGACCGCGGGCCGATTGCTGTGTTTTGCGTGAAGCCGACCGGCAGGCTATAGCCTGCCTCTATATGAATTATCGGAATTCGACGCTGATCGAGGGGCCGTCGATCTTGATCCCCTTGATGTCCTTCAGGAGCGGCTTCACCTCGCTCAACGACGCGTCGGGGCCGAGCTTGCCCTGCAGCGCCTTCAGCTTCGCCTCGTCGGCGAACAGCGACTCGACGTCCATTTCGAGCAGCGTGATCCGCGGGCCGTTCACGTACTCCGCGTTGGTGTTCACGATCGATCCCACCACCTCGAGGCCGATGTTGATCTTGAGGCCCTTGAACATGGTCTTGATCATGTTCATCACCATCGGGTTGGTGAGGTCGGGCATGTCGCCGCCGCCCGCGGGATTCGGCGTGGCGTCCCCTGTCGGGGGTTTGTCGATGTAGTTGATCGTGAGCGTCGAGGTCGTGGCGCCGCGCTTGAAGGTGAACTTCACCGGATCGTCCGCGGTGGGCTCGGTGGCGTTGCGGCCGCCGGTTCCGCCGCTGAGGTTCGGGTCCTGGCTGATCTGAATCAGGTTGATGTCTTCGAACGCGAAGATCGCCTTGGTGCCTTCGAAGCCGTTCGCGCCCGTGAACGGTTCCGCGGACACCAGCGTGACGCCTTTGCCCATGCGCGCCGCGGTGCGTTCCAGGTCGTCCCGGTTGATCACCGGGCCGTCGGATGGCTTGGCCTGCGCACCCGACATCATGCCTTTGAGCGCCGCGGTGTTCACCAGCGTCGTCTGCTCGACCGTGCCGCTGCCGTCGGGTTTGACCTTCACGATGGTCGTGCTGTCGAGGCACGCGGTCAGCGTGACGGCGGCAATCAGCACGGCGAGGGTTCGGATGACGCGCATACAGGTTCCTCCGGCAGGGTTGATCAATCATACACGTCATGTAGGAAGGCCACGGGAAGACGGCGCTAGTGACCGGCGCGTCGTCGGGCATCGGCCAGGCGTTCGCCGAGTTGCTGGCCGAC
>CAZEMI010000107.1:0-7484 GCA_964513235.1 uncultured Acidobacterium sp. | reverse complement strand
TCGCCAGCGCGTCCACGGTCGGACGCATCCACTCCCAGCGCCCTTGCAGGCCTGGAATCAGGACGATTGGCGTCCCCATTCCCCTGTCGATGATCCCCTTCATCAATTGCGCAGCGGTTTGCCGGTTTTCAACGTGTGCTGAATGCGCTCGAGCGTCTTGCGCTCGCCGAGCAGGCTCATGAACGCCTCGCGCTCGAGATCCAGCAGATATTGCTCGGTCACCGTCGTGGCATGCGGCACGTTGCCGCCGCCGAAAATGTGCGCCAGCTTGCGCCCGATCACCGCGTCGTGATCGGTGGCGCGCCCGGCGCGCCACATCAGGTGCACGCCGAGATTGAGCGCCGCGGTCACCGACTCACCGCCGACGGGAACGGCCAGCCGCGGCGCCGGCTGGTGATAACCCTCGCGCACGCGCTCGAGGGCCTTGGCTTTCGCGTCGGCCATCAGGCGCTCGCGATTCATCGTGAACCCGTCGGTTGGCGCGAGGTAGCCGAGGCGCTGCGCGTCCGGGCCACTCGCCGACACCTTTGCCAGCGCGACGGTTTCAAATGCCTTCTGCACGTACGGCAGCGGATCGCTCTGCGGCGTCGGCAACTGCGCCATCGCGCGCACCAGCATCTCCTTGGTGCCGCCGCCGCCGGGAATCAACCCGACCCCGACTTCGACCAGGCCCATGTAGGTTTCCGCTGCGGCCTGCACGCGATCGGCATGCAACGGGATCTCGGTGCCGCCGCCAAGCGCCAGGCCCGCCGGGGCGGCAACCACCGGCACCGGGCTGTAGCGCAGCGCCATCGTGGCCTGCTGGAAGGCGCGGATCATCATGTCGAGCTCGTCCCAGTTGCCTTCCTGGGCTTCGAGCAGCACGAGCTTCAGGTTGGCGCCGGCGGAGAAATTCGGCGCGTCGTTACCAATCACGAGCGCCTGTCCGCTCTTGGCGGCTTCCTTCACGCCGGCCTGCAACATCTGGATGGTGTCGCCGCCGATGGCGTTCATCTTCGAATGGAACTCGACGGCGATCACGCCGTCGCCGAGGTCGACGAGACTCGCGCCGGCATTCTTCTTGATGACGCGGCCCTGTTCCTTCGCCGTGCGCAGAATCTGGAGGTCCGGCGCGGCCGGCTTGACGAGGCCTTCACGGAACCCAGTCAAGCCGCCTTCGAGCAGGCTCGCCACCAGTGGCGGAACGCCGCCCTGCATGGCGTGGCCGCCGGCGGCCTCTGCCGCCGCGAGCACCTCTTTCACGCCAATGATGTCGAACAGCTCGAATGGCCCGAGGTCCCATCCGAATCCCCATCGCATCACGCGATCGACCTCGTCTATCGAGTAGGCGATGTCCGGCGTGACCCGAGCGGTGTAGACCAGCGCCGGCGCCAGCGTGGCGCGCAGGAACTCGCCCGCCTTGTCCTTGGCGTGAAACAACATCCGCACGCGCTCGGCGAGATCGTCGATCGACTTGCCGGCTTCAATCGAGGGAATGCGCGCGGACTGTTTCTGGCGGAACTCGAGCGTGGCCGGATCGAGGGTCCAGATCTCGGTCTCGCCGGCGGCGTTCTTCCGGCGCTCGTAGAAGCCCTTGCCGGTCTTCTCGCCTAACGCACCGCGTTTGATCAGGTTCTCGACCAGTGGCGGCACGGCAAATGCGGCGCGATCCGATTCCTTCGGCAGGCTCTCATTGAGATTACGCATCACGTGCGCGAGCACGTCGATGCCGGCGATGTCCATGGTCCTGAACGTCGCGCTGGCCGGCCGCCCGAGCGCGACGCCCGTGATCGCGTCGATCTCCTCGATTGTGTACTTGCCGGTGGCCAGGACCTCGAGGGTCCGCGCCACGCCGTAGAGGGCGATGTGATTGCCGATGAAGTTCGGCGTGTCCTTCGCCACCACCACGCCCTTGCCAAGCGTGTGATCGCCGAACCGGGTGATCGCCTGGACCACCGCCGCGTCGGTCTCGGCGGTCGGGATGATTTCGAGCAGCCGCAAGTAACGCGGCGGATTGAAGAAGTGCGTGCCAAGCCAGTGACGCCGGAAATCATCGGAGCGCCCTTCGGCCAGCTTCGCGATCGGAATGCCGGACGTGTTGGAGCTGACGATCGAGCCGGGGCGGCGCTTCTCGTCAACGCGGGCGAGCAGCTGCTGCTTGATGTCGAGGCGCTCGACCACCGCTTCCATGATCCAGTCGACCTTGGCGATGCGATCGAGGTCGGTATCAAAGCCGCCGGTGGTGACGAGCCTGTAGGCGTCGGGCGTGAATTGCGGATCGGGCTTCAGCTTGCGCGCCTTCTCGAGTCCCTGCCGCGCCAGGTCGGCGGTCAGGTCGAGCAGCAGCGCGGGAATGCCCGCATTGGCGCAGTGCAGCGCGATCTGCGCCCCCATCGTGCCCGCGCCGAGCACCGCGACCGAGTTGATCGCGATCACCGTTTCACTCCGTTGATGAACAGATCCACCACGGCATCAGCCTCCGCGGAAAGTTTGTACTTGCGCCGGCTCAGCACCCAGTTGGTCGCCATCTCGTCGAGCGCGCCAAAGAATATCTTGGTGGCGGTCGTGGCGCTGATGTCCTTGCGGAAGGTGCCGCGCTGCTGCCCCTCGGCGATCGCCTCGCGGATCAACTTGAAATAGTCCTGGAGAAAGCTCTCGGAGAACCGCTCCATGAACTTCACCGACTGCCGCAATTCCACCTGGAACACCACCGCCAGATGCTTGTCGCGGCCCAGCCGATCGAGGTGGAGATGGGCGAGCAGCCGCAGGCGCTCGGCCGCGTCGGCCACGCCGTGCACGGCGTCGCGGCCGTCGGCGAGCACCTCGCTCATCGACCGCTCGAAAATCGAGACCAGGAGGTCGTCCTTGCTCTTGAAATACAGGTAGACGGTGCCTGCCGCCACGCCGGCGACGCGCGCCACGTCGGCGACCTGGGACTGGAAATAGCCATTCTGCGCAAACACCTTCGTGGCCGCGCGCAGGATCAGATCGCGCTTGTCGCTGCCGGCGGGCGCCGGCCGAACCATCGCCAGCTTCCGGGCGGATGCACTTGCCATGGGGCTACTGAATGAATGTTCATTCATTCTCGGGGTGATGTCAACTGCGGTTGCACTGCTGGAAACCGCAGTTGCCAACGGCACTGGTTCAAGGGGTTCAAGGGTTCAAAAGTTCAAGGGTTCTCTAGGTTCTAAGGTTCATGGTTGGCATAGGGGTTGCTGAGCGTCGTCGTCCATGACTGCCAAAGACTTCACCGAACTGATCGCCTGGCAACGTGCCGATGAACTGGAGAGGTTCGCACTCGAAATGATCAAGCGTCCTGTTCTGGTCCAAGACAAAACGTTCTGCGAACAAACTAGTGATGCCGCAGCATCCGCACCGCGAAACATCGCTGAGGGCCATGGGCGCTTTGGGCCCGCACAATTTGCCAACTTTTTGCGGATTGCGATCGCTTCAGAGCAAGAAACGCGAAATCAGATCATCAAAGCGTGGCAACGCGGCGCAATCACCGACAGCGAGAAGCAGGATGGTCTCTTACTAAGTAAACGCGCGTTGACGGCCGCGGTGCGGCTGCGGGCGTACTTACAAACGGAGGAAGCCAGAGCGAACGCAAAGGCGATTGAGCACCGCGCGAATCAGCGCACCAAGTCGGTCTGTGGATCGTAACTGCGCGCCTTCTTAGTCTGAAGTTGACTCTTATTATATCGCTCGCCCTCTTCTTCGCGATGCGCGTTGAGGACTCTGCCGTTGTGTGTTGGCGGAGAGGGTGGGATTCGATTCACCGACCGCAAGATCGGTCCGTTGAACACTAGTCCCACTGGCCCGCTTCCGCGAGACGCATCGTTGGCCGGTGGCACCGCGGGCATTTCAGGTCACTCGACACTCCGGAGCTTGACCGCTCATCGGCAGTGGCCTGCTCGATATCGAGCACGACGATCTTGCGTCGACACTTCGGACACCTCGGGCGCTTGCTGTTCGCGGGAATCGAAAATATGTCCCGGCATTCATCGCAACGGGCAAGGTCTCTGCAGGATTGTGGGCCCGCCATGCCGCAGCCCTCGAGCAATCCGTCGGATAGGTATCCACATGGACACTGCGCCTCAAAAATGGTGCCCATCTAAACGACGCGGCTAAAAGGCCAGCCAGCCAAGACCTTCAGCTCCTCGAACACGGCCTCGAAAGTACGCGGCGCTGGATGGTCTTCCCGCTTTGCGTTGTACTCTGGTTGTCGACCGTACTCTCGCTTGAACAGGGAAGCCAGAGCATCCTGCGCATCCTTCGCGAGGCTCTTCGACTCTGCCTCGAACCAGACGACGCGAAGTTCTCCACTCAGCTTGCCCACTCCGATGTCGACCGCCATTCTCTGGGAGGCTGAATGCGCGACGCTGGTCGCAAGGCGACCTCTCAACCCGTGAGGAGATGATTTCGGCTGAGGCCCGCATTCGCCAATGTCCAGAATTGTTTCTAACGCGCCGGTTTGCCCGACGCGGAAGATGGCATAGACACCAGAAGTCTGTGGAACCCCGTCTTCGAGGGCCTTCGGCACACTGGCCCTTCGGGAAGTTCGAGTGAGGTCATATGGAACCGGCTTGCTCCAATGGATCTTCATTGAACGGCAACTCCTCAAACATCACGACGGGGCGAGCGTCTTCACGATCAGTGTAATGCCTTGGTCTTGGAGCGCCTCCACGTGGCTCGTTGCGGAGTCGTCGAGCGCCCCGCGCTCTGCAACGCAGAATGCGACAACACTGGGATGAACCAGCCGCGCGAGCAGGCATTGGCCAAGAAGTCTCTGAAACCCGTCGTTTGCGCGCCTGTTTCCGGTCGGAGGGCGCCGAAGGAGCTTGAGCTCGAGGACGAAGCTATCGTTTCGGTCGCCTACAACGAGGTCGAAGCAGTGGAGACCGTAGAGACGGACTGCTGCCCAGCTCTTGCTTTCGCTCCAACAGTCCGGACAACCGTGGAGTTCGTTGTGCTCGATCAGACCTCGACCTTCGATGCAATTTGGGTCGCATGTTTCCGGCTGATTCCATGGATGTGCGTAAACGCGAGGTCCTGAATCTTGATTCAGAATGTCGCGGACAAGCGGGAGAACGAAGCGCCGCTCTAGGTCACCCTCGTTCGCAAAGTTACCCTGGAGATTTGAGGTGCGCAGTCGTTCGACTAAAGCTGCCTCAAACTCCTTCACAGAGAGCATCAAATGTCCATTCCGTCTAATTGTGCTTAAGACCGCCCGGGATTCACTTCCTCAGCAGTCACGTCCTGAGCACCGGGACTTGTTTTAGGGCGCCGGCGCGAATCCAGCCCTGAGGGCGATTTCGATCAGCGCGTCCCGAGCGCGATCGATGCGTCCAAAACTCATGCGCCAGAGCCCCCCAAGTTCTGGAACGCTGTGCACGCCCCAGGTGCCGCTCGCCTCTCGATGCCATTGCACCGGCACGCGGTGAGCATTCTCGAACCAATCACCCGCTCCGATATGGCGTACGCTCGTGCGACATCAAGCCGCGTGGCACTCGGCGCGGTCAAAGTAACGCGGCCATCGGGGGGATGAACGGAGAGGTGGACATTCTTGATGTCCTTCTTCGTCACCAGAATCGACAGCTCGCCAATCTGAATCGTCGCGCTCATCAGTTGCCGGGTTGGTTCTTGATCAGGTCGAACAGGGCCTGCGTGGCCCTGCGATCATGCTTCATCAACGGAAAGAGTGCGTTGAGCACCTGCTTTCCTCGTGGTCCGTCGCTGTCTTCTTTCCAGCCAGCCGGGGCCTTCTCTCGCATCGCGAGGTCGATCGCAAGAGCAAGCGCGGTGTTCTCCTCAATCTCACGCGGGCTCTCCTCCCTCACGACAGCCGGCATCTCTCCCGGCAGGATCCATGGCAGATTGGTGTACACAACAAGAGCAAGAGGTTTTCCGTACAGCGCCGCAGGAATACCGGCGAGTGGTGACTTCTTAACCAACCGTTTTACCAATGACTCAGCGTTCTTCAGGAATGCCTCATAGGCGGCGGCGTCTGCCCGGCTCTGCGCGATGAGGTCGCCGAGCAGCTGGGACATTTCCCCATAGAATCGCGGATCAGTTAGCTGGTCGCGGATGATCGTCTTTCGGACGTTGTTGATGATGCCCTCGGCAATAGCGTTGCGCGACAGCTTGCCCTGCGGGCTTATCTGCAATCGGAGGAGGCCAGAGCGAACGCGAAGGCCATCGAGCACCGTGTAAACCAACGAACCAAGTGAACCCTTGAACCCCTTGAACTCTTGAACCCTTGAACCAGTGCTTAGCGCCAGCGGGTGAGAATGGTCTCCCGTTGGAACACCTGAACTCCGACCCAGACGAGAAGTGTGTTGACGAGAAGTAGGCCGGCCGCGCCAAGAAGGAGCGCTGGCGCTCCGATGACGAAGGCGCCCAGCAGTTGCGCCACGAAGACCGCCGTGATCGGGAGGATGACGAGCGACGTCAGCTGTTGCGCGGAGCGCGGGTCGTGCGCGAGTGAGGAGACGATCACGGAGACCTGGAGCGTGGCCAACTCAACCAGCGGCCCCAGGATCCCGAACAGGATCAGCAGCCGCGGGCCGAGCACGGCCCGCCACACGCCGGGCTCGCCGAGGGCGAGGATTCCGGCCAGATACAACCCGACGGCAAACCAGGTGAGCGCCAGCGCAAACACGAACGGCGTCAGGGTCTTCGCGATCAGGAGTTCGATCGTCGAGATCGGCGTGGCCAGGATTGGTTCCAGGGCCTTCGCTTGCTTCTCGCCGATGACGGCGTGCGTCGCCAGCGAGGTGGCCGCCACGACCGGCACCAGCAGCAACAGCAAGGCGAACTGGTGAAACAGGAACGCCTGGACCAACGCGTTACCGGCCAGGCCGGCAAGCTCCGGCAACATCGCGATGGCCTGCGCCGACTCGTCCGCGAAGTCGCCAGATTCTTCGAGCGTCCGCCCCGCGATCATCGGTGCGCCGATGGCGACCAGGAAGGCCGGGACGAGCGAGCCAAGCACCATCGCGAGCGGCGGCAGGATGGCGCCGGGATTGCGAATCAGCTCGCGCGCATCCTTCTCCGCCAGCGCCGAAATGCGGGGCCAGCCGCCTTTCACTAATCGGCCCCCACGAGCGACAGGTAGACGTCCTCGAGCGATCGGCGATCGGGCACCACGCGCACGACCCGCTTGCCCGCGTGCACGAGATCGCGAACGACGTCAGGAACCCGGGACAGGTCAGCGACCTCGATCGTCTGTTTCGAGCCGTCTTCGAATTCGATCGCCAACGAGACACCGGCGCCGCGGCTGCGCAGCGTTGCCGGGGCGTCGAAGGCGAGCAACTCCGTCTTGAGCACCGCGATACGATCGGCAAGCTCCTCAGCCTCGGCGAGATTGTGGGTGGAGACCAGCACGGCGCGGCCAGCGGTCTTCATCGCGCGGATCAAGTCTCTCACGTGCCGCGCGCTGGCCGGATCGAGGCCCGAGGTCGGCTCATCGAGCAGGACCACTGGCGGCCGATGCAGGATGGCGC
>CAZEMI010000106.1:0-17667 GCA_964513235.1 uncultured Acidobacterium sp. | reverse complement strand
CATGCTACGATTGCCGTTTTCACCAACCTTCGCGAACGCCTCCAAGACCGGGCGTTCGCTTCGGTTGGCAAGCCACCTGGCCCGTCCACCGTAGCGCGTAGCGCGAAGGTGGATTGGCAAGCCGCGAAGGTTTTTACATGCTGCATGCCGCCCTGATCGGCTTCCCCTCCACCGGCAAGTCCACGCTGTTCCAATTGATGACGAGTGCGAAGGATGCGCCCAAGGGGAAGGGCGACACGGCCGTGGGCATCTCGAAAGTGCCCGACCCGCGGCTCGATCGCCTCACGGCGATGTTCAATCCGAAGAAGCGCGTCCCCGCGACCATCGAGTTCACCGACATCGTGGCCCCGGGCCGCACCGGCGCGGCGGCGCTGGTCGACGTCGCCGGCTACAAGAACGCCGACGCCCTCGTGCACGTGGTCCGCGCGTTCCGCGACCCCGCGGTGCCGCATCCCTCCGGCACCGTCGATCCCGCGCGCGATGCGCAGGCAATGGAAGACGAGCTGATCCTCGCCGACCTCGGCGTCGTCGAGCGCCGCCTCGAGCGCATGGAGAAGGATCTCAAGAAGAACAAGTCGCCCGAGCTCGACAAGGAAAAGGACCTGCTGCTGAAGTGCCAGGCCGCGCTCGAGAACGGGCAGCCGCTGCGGGCGCTCGGCCTCGCCGGCGAGGATCTTCGCCGGCTACGAGGCTTTCAACTGCTCTCGGCCAAGCCGCTGCTGGTGGTGATCAACCTCGATGAAGCGGACATTGTCGCCGCCACGAGCGTGGAACGGGCCGCCGAAGCGACCGGGATGACGGCCTTCCTGTCGCGGGAAGGCACCCGCGCCGTGCCCCTGTGCGCGAAGATCGAGCTCGAGATCGCGGCGCTCGACGCGGCGGACGCGGACGCATTTCTGAAAGACATGGGGCTGTCGGAGTCCGGCCTCGATCGCGTGATCCGCGCCAGCTACGACCTGCTCGGCTACCTGTCGTTCTTCACGGTCGGCGAAGACGAATGCCGCGCCTGGTCGATCCGCCGCGGCACCATCGCGCTCGACGCGGCGGGCGAAATCCACAGCGACATCTCGCGCGGATTCATCCGGGCGGAGGTCGTCGGCTACGACGCGTTCATCGCCCGCGGCTCGATGGCCGCATGCCGCGACAGCGGCGAGCTG
Organism: uncultured Acidobacterium sp.; assembly: GCA_964513235.1. Lineage (GTDB taxonomy): Bacteria > Acidobacteriota > Vicinamibacteria > Vicinamibacterales > UBA2999 > 12-FULL-67-14b. Next base: position 16,510 of record CAZEMI010000106.1, on the reverse strand, counting down.
CGCCTCGAAGGCAAGGAGTACGTCGTCCAGGACGGCGACATCATCAACTTCCGACACGCGACTTAAATAGATCAATAGATCAACAGATCAATAGATCAACAGATCAACAGATGGCCCAGCCCGCCTCCGTCACGATCGTCGTGCCCGCCTTCAACGAGGGCGACAGCATTGGCCAGGTCGTGACCGAGCTATGCACGGCGGCGCGCTGGCACGAAGTGCTGGTAGTCGACGATGGGTCGACGGACGGGACCGGCAAGGCCGCCGGGGACGCCGGCGCCCGCGTGGTGCGTCATCCCTACAACAAGGGCAATGGCGCGTCGGTGAAAACCGCCATTCGCGCCGCCACCAGCGACTGGATCGCCATCGTCGACGCCGACGGCCAGCACGCGCCCGCGGATGTCGAACGTCTCGTCGCGAAGCTGGGTGACTACGATCTCGTGGTTGGCGCGCGCGATCCGAAAACCCAGGCCACGAGCGGCCGCCGACTGGGCAACGCGATTCTGAACTGGCTGGCGTCCTATCTCACGGAGCGGCACATTCCGGATTTGACGTCCGGCTTCCGGGCGGCGCGTCGTGAGTGCCTCCTCGAGTTCATCCACCTGCTCCCCAACGGCTTCTCGACGCCCACGACGACGACGCTGGCCTTCATCAAGGCAGGCTACAATGTGGCGTTCGAGCCGGTTGCCGCGCGCGCGCGCGCCGGCACCTCGAAGATCCGGTTGGCCAGCGACGGCGCCAAGTTTCTGTTGATCTTGCTGAAGGTCATCACCATTTTCAGCCCGCTTCGCATCTTCGCGCCGGTCAGCGCGGTGTCGTTCGCGCTTGGCGCGGCGTATGGCGCGTGGAATTTCATCTACCACGGGCGCATCCCCAACGGCGCCGTGGTGCTGCTGCTGTTCTCGATTCTGATCATGCTCGTTGGCCTGGTGTCGGAGCAGATCGCGACGCTGCGTTTCGAGGGGCGGCGTTCCTAGTCGTGAAAACAGTCGTCCTCATCCCCACCTACAACGAGCGGGACAACCTGCCCGTCCTGGTCAAGGATCTGATGACCATTCCCGGCGTGTCGGTGATGGTGCTCGACGATCAGTCCCCCGATGGCACGGGGAAGGTGGCGGATGCGCTCGGCGTCGAGTATCCGGGTCGCGTGATGGTGCTGCATCGCACCGGCCCGCGCGGGTTGGGCGTGTCCTATTTGGAAGGCTTCCAACGAGCGATCGCCGGCGACTGGGACTTCGTGTGCCAGATGGACGCCGACCTGTCGCACGATCCGAAATACCTCCCGGAGATGATGGCGATGGCCGTCAACGGGGCCGACCTGGTGATCGGCTCGCGGTATCTCAACGGCATCAGCGTGGTGAACTGGCCGCTGCGGCGCATCATCCTGAGCCAGTTCGCGAACTTCTACATCCGCACGGTCACCGGTCTCGGCTTGCGCGACATCACCACCGGCTACCGCGTCTGGCGGCGCGAATCGCTGGCCAGGTTGCCGCTCGATCGCATCGTCTCGGACGGCTATGCGTTCCTGCTCGACGTGACGTTCATGGCCGCCAACGCCGGCCTGCGCATCGCGGAGTCGCCGATCATCTTCGTCGAGCGGCGGCAGGGCGCGTCGAAGCTCTCGAGCGGGGTGCTGATCGAGTCGCTGTTCACACCCTGGAAGCTGATCCTGCGGCACGGCCGGATTCGCTCGCGGCGCTCCGGGGGATCGAAGTAAAGTGGCGGCGATGCCGGGCCTGAGCGTGTTTTTCCCCGCGTACAACGACGGCGGCACCATCGCCAGCCTGGTGATCACCTCGGTCGCGGTCGCGGGATCGCTCACCCCCGACTTTGAGGTCATCGTCGTCAACGACGGGAGCAGCGACGACACCCCGAAGATCCTCGACGAGCTGGCGCGCCTCTATCCGGACCGCGTGCGCATCGTGCATCACCCGCAGAATCGCGGCTATGGCGGCGCACTGCGCACCGGTTTCGCGACGGCCACGAAGGACTACGTCTTTTACACGGATGGCGACGCCCAGTACGATCCCACCGAGATGACGGCGCTGTGGTCGAAGATGACCGACGAGGTGGACTGGGTGAACGGCTGGAAGATCAGCCGCTCCGATCCGCTGCACCGGATCATCATCGGCCGCGTGTATCACCACGTGGTGAAGCTGCTGTTCGGCCTGAAGGTCCGCGACGTGGACTGCGATTTCCGGCTGATGCGGCGGCGCATCTTCGACGTGGTGCGGCTCGAGAAAGACAGCGGCGTGATTTGCCTGGAGATGATGAAGAAGTTCCAGGACGCCGGCTTCCGCGTTGCCGAGCACCCGGTGCATCACTACCATCGCGCCTACGGCAAGTCGCAGTTCTTCAACTTCCGCCGCATCGTCAAGACCGCGATCGACGTCATGAAGCTGTGGTGGCAGCTCGTCGTCCGCCGCGAGCACCTCAAACAACAGCGCCTGGCGGCGCCGGCGACCCCCGTCGAAAAGCGCCGATGACCGCGAACGACTTTTATCGCGGCCGCAAGGTGATGATCACCGGCGGCCTCGGTTTCATCGGCAGCAACCTCGCGCACCGCCTGGTCGCGCTCGGTGCGGACGTCCTGCTGGTGGATTCGCTGATCCCCGAGTACGGCGGCAACCTGTTCAACATCGCGGGCATCGAGGATCGGGTGACGGTGAATGTGGCCGACGTGCGGCAGGCCAGCACCATGAATTACCTCGTGCAGGGCCGCGAGGTGATCTTCAATCTCGCCGGACAGGTGAGCCACATCGACAGCCTTCGGGATCCGCACACCGATCTCGAAATCAATTGCCGCAGCCAGCTCACGTTGCTCGAAGCGTGCCGCCATCACAATCCGCGCACCAAGGTCGTCTACGCGAGCACGCGGCAGATCTACGGAAAGCCCGACGCGCTGCCGGTGACCGAGCGGCACCTCGTGCGGCCGACCGACGTCAACGGCATCAACAAGGCGGCCGGTGAGTACTACCACCTGGTCTACAACAACGTGTTCGGCGTTCGCGCGTGCGCGCTGCGGCTGACCAACGTCTACGGGCCGCGGCAGCTGCTGCGCCACAACCGCCAGGGCTTCATCGGCTGGTTCATCCGCCTCGCGCTCGAGGACAAGGAGATCCAGGTCTTCGGCGACGGTTCGCAAGTCCGGGACTTCGTCTACGTGGACGATGCGGTCGAGGCGTTTCTGGCCGCGGGCGCAACCGAGGCCGTCAACGGCGAGGCGTTCAACGTGGGCGGTGATGAACACCTGGCGCATCGCGACCTGGTCAGGATGCTCGTCGAGATTGCCGGCAGCGGCCGCTTTACGTTCGTCGACTGGCCGCCCGAGAAGAAGGCAATCGACATCGGCAGCTTCTACGCGGATTCGTCGTTGATGCGCGCGCGCACGGGTTGGACCCCTTCGGTCACGCTTCGCGAAGGCTTCGCGCGTACGTTTGACTACTACCGGCAGCATCTCTCCCACTATGTCGCTCCGGGTTCCGTTTAACGCGCTGATACCCGGCGAGGATGCGGCGGCGGTGCGCGCCGCCATCGACCGGGTGATGGCGAGCGGCTGGTTTGTGCTCGGGCCCGAAGTGGAAGCGTTCGAAGCCGAGTTCGCCGCGGCGAGCCGCGTCCCTCATGCGGTGGGCGTCGGCACGGGCACCGACGCCATCACGCTGATCCTCCGCGCGCTCGACATCGGACCGGGCGATGAAGTGATCACCCCACCACTGTCGGCGGCGTACTCCGCACTCGCGGTAATGATGGCGGGGGCGCGGCCGGTCTTTGCGGACATCGATCCCGAGCGATTGACGCTGGACCCGCGGGCCGCGGAAGCGGCAATCAGTCCGCGGACCAAGGCGTTGTTGCCGGTGCATCTGTATGGACAAGCCGCGGACATGCGGCCGCTCGAAGCGCTCGCGTCCAGGCATCGGCTCGCGCTGGTCGAAGACGCCGCGCAGTCGCACCTCGCCACGGCCGACGGCAGGCCGATTGGCACGATTGGCATCGCGGCCGCCACCAGCTTCTATCCAACCAAGAACCTCGGCGCGCTCGGCGACGGCGGCGCGGTGCTGACGCGCGACGCGGCGCTCGCGGCGCGAGTGAAGCGCCTGCGCAATGGCGGACAGACGTCGCGCTACCATCACGAGGAACCGGGCGCGAACAGCCGGCTCGACGAGATGCAGGCCGCCATTCTGCGCGCGCGGCTCACCTTTCTGCCGCGATGGACCGACCGGCGCCGGGCGATTGCCACCACCTATCGAACCGCGCTGGCCGCGGCGTCGCTGCACGTGCCGCGCCAATTCGACGCCGGACACGTGTATCACCTGTTTCCCGTCCTGACCGAGCATCGCGATGCCTTCCAGGCGCACATGCGGGAACAGGGTGTGGAGACGCTGATTCACTATCCCATCCCGATCCCACGGCAGCCGGCGCTCGAATCAGCCAGCCCGGCCATGTGCGCGATTGCCGACCGGGTGTGCTCGCAAGTGGTGTCGTTGCCGGTGTATCCGGGGCTTTCAGACGAGGCGGTCTCAGCCGTGGCGAGTGCGGCCGCGGGGTTCACCCCCTAGGCAAGGGCCAAAACCGCCGCCGCCATCAGGACGTCTGAAGCCGTATACTGGTTGAGGCGTCCAATGCGTCACACCCTTCTCATAGCTGCACTGTCTCTCGCCGTCGCCGCCCCAGTGGGCGCCCAGCAGCTGAAGGTGTCGTTCGACAATGGCCTGGTCTCGGTTGACGCGACCGCGGTTCCCGTTCGCCAGATTCTCAACGAGTGGGCCAAGCAGGGCGGCACGCAAGTTGTCGGTGTTGAACGCGTCACCGGCGCGCCATTGACGATCACGTTGATCGACGTGCCCGAGTCGAAGGCCCTCGAAATCATTCTCCGCAGCGTCGCCGGTTACATGGCGGCGCCTCGCGCCGCCGGCACCGGCGCCTCGATCTACGATCGCATTCTCGTGATGGCGACCTCGGCTGCGCCCGCGGCAAGCGCCGCCCCAACCAGGCCCGTCACGCAGAATCCCATGACCGGCACACAGCGGTTCGTTCCGCCGCGTCGGCAGCCGTCAAACGACGACGAGCCGGAAGAGGAAGATCCGAATCCGCCCAATCCACCGGTGTTCACCTTCCCGCAGCAGCCGGGAATGATCCAGCCCGGCCAGTTCCCGAACATGCCGGGCAACGCCGGCCAGCCGATGATCGTCAACCCGCCGATCGGCGGACCGCAGAACATCACGATCAACCCGGCGCAGCCCGGCTACCCCACGACCATGCCGCTCGGCTCGCCGAGGCCCGGCATGATCACGCCGCCGCCGCCGCAGCCAGGCCAGCCCGTTCGCCCGCCCGGCAGCCAATAATTCCGAATGTACAATTGAGCTTCCCCCGCGGCTCAGTTCGTACATGGCGGATATCGAGCGATTTACTCCAGACGACAGACGAGGCATCGAGCAGCTTCACCGGCGCACGCTTGGCAATGAAGCGGCCGAACGCCTTCGGCTGCATTGGGACTGGGCCCGGCGCAATCCGGCCAATGGCGTCGAGCCGCCATACTGGGTCGTGCGCGAGGGGCCGACGCTCATTGCCGCATCGCCCCTGATGCCGGTGCGCGTGACCATTGCCGGCACCGAAGTCGCCGGGACCTGGAGCTCCGATCCGCTGGTGGTAGCCGAGCGGCAGCGCCAGGGATTGGGCGGCGGCCTGCTGCGCGCGTGGGATCGCGGCACGGGCATCGCGCTTGGCGCGGCACTGTCGCCGGCCACTCGCGGCCGCCTGGACGAGATGCGCTGGCCCAAGGCGCAGCCACTGCCCTGCCTCGTGAAGCCATTGAGCCGCCGGGCGTTCCGCATCCCGACCTGGCCGGTGATGATCAACCGCCTGGTCTCGGCGATTACGCTGCCCATCGTCCACGTCGTATCGCGCACCCAGCCGCTCAAAGAGGAAGTGGAAGTGGTCCGTCGTTTCGACGCCCGCGTCGATCGATTATGGGAACGTCTTGCGAACCGGTTCGCGCTCGCGGTCCGGCGCGATGCGCGCTACTTGAACTGGAAGTACGTCGAGCCGCCCCACGTGCGTTACACCTCCGCGTTGCTGCGCCGCGGCGATGATGTGGACGGCTACGTGGTGTATCGGCATTTCCGCGAGCCGCAGGGCCGCGTGACGCAGATCGTGGATCTGCTGGCCGATCCGTCCGACGAGCGCGGCATCAAGACGCTGGCGCGCTGGGTCGATCGCGAGGCCCGCATGGACGACTCGGATAAGATCCGCTGTCACGTGACCCACGCCGCCTTCCGGCGCGTGCTGCGCCGTTCGGGATATTTCGTCGTCAAGTCGGGCATCGACCTTACCGTCAAGGTCAACGCCGTGCCCGTGCCAAAGACCTTCTATGACACCGCCGACGAGTGGCATTTCACCCTCGGCGACGGCGATCTGGATCACTGATGGTTCAACAGTTCAATTCGTTCAAGAAAGTTCAAGGGTTATGTCATTAGAGCAAGCACTGAGCGCCGACATCGTGACGGCGATGAAGGCCAGGGACGCCACGAAGCTGACCGCGCTTCGCATGTTGAAGACGGCGCTGACCAACAAGAGCATCGAGAAGGGCCGCGCGCTCGAGGGCGCGGAAGAGCTGCAGGTGGTGTCGACGCTGGTCAAGCAGCGGCGGGAATCGATCGAGCAGTTTACGAAGGGCGGCCGCCAGGATCTCGCCGACAAGGAACAGGCCGAGATTACGATCCTGAATACCTACCTGCCCGCGGCGGCGTCGGACGAGGAGGTCGCGGCCGCGGTGGCCGCGGCCATCGCCGAAACCGGCGCAACGAGCGCGAAAGATATGGGCAAAGTCATGAAGGTGACGCTGGCTGCACTCGCCGGGAAGACTGTAGATGGCAAGAAGGTCAGCGAGGCCGTGAAGGCCGGGCTCGCCTGATTCCAACTTCTCTGTAGTCTGCGGAAAAAAAAGGGCTCGAGCCGTTCGGCTGGAGCCCTAAGGAGGATGGTGAGAGGCTGACTAGGCCTTTCAAAGTAATAGACGGGCCATCCGGGCAAAATGTTTGCGTCGTTTTCGAGGTTTTGCAAAGCCCGGTGACGAATGATCTGTTCATTCGCGGGACGGCGTTCCAGAGGCGCACACAATTGGCATGCTACGCTTGCGCTGACTGATGGCCGACTCCCGAAGTCCCGCCGAAGCTCCTAAGAGCGAAGGCGGAGATAGTCCCGCCGAAGCTCCCAAGAGCGAAGGCGGACATCCACGCCTGGCACGCTCTGCCGGGATCTTCGGGCTGGCCACCATCGCAAGCCGGATTCTCGGCTTGGTTCGCGATCAAGTGCTGGCGTTCTACTTCGGCGCCGGCGACGTTAACGACGCGTTCCGCGTCGCCAGCCGCATTCCCAACCTGGTCCGCGACCTGTTTGCCGAAGGCGCCATGAGCGCGGCGTTTGTGCCAACGTTCACAAGGCAGCTGACGCTGCACGGCCGCGAACGCGCCTGGCAGCTGGCCAGCTCGGTGATCAATGCCTTGCTGCTGGTGACGGGCGTCCTGGTGCTCGCCGGCATCATCTTCGCCGACCCGCTGGTCCGGTTGTACGCATCGGAGTTCAGCGAGGTGCCCGGCAAGCTCGAACTCACGATCTATCTCACGCGCATCGTCTTTCCATTCCTGACGCTGGTCGCCGTGGCGGCGGCGTTGATGGGCATGCTCAACTCGCTCGGGCACTTCTTCGTGCCCGCGCTGTCGCCGGCGATGTTCAACGTCGCGATCATCGTCATGTCGCTGGCGTTGATTCCGATCGCACCCGAGCTCGGCCTGGCGCCGATCACGATCGTCGCCATCGCCACGCTGGTGGGAGGTGTCGGCCAGATCGCCATTCAATGGCCGCCGCTTCGCCGCGAAGGCTTTCGGTACCGGCCAGTGCTCGATTTCCGCGACGAGGGTTTGCATCGCGTTCTCCTCCTGATGGGGCCGGGCACCATCGGCATGGCGGCGACGCAGATCAACGTGTTCGTGAATACGGTGCTGGCCACCGGTGAAGGCACGGGCGCGGTGTCGTGGCTCGATTTTGCGTTTCGGCTGATGTACCTGCCGATTGGTTTATTCGGCGTCTCGATCGCGACGGCGGCCGCGCCGGCGATCTCGCGCCTGGTGGCGGAGCAGGACTTCGCGCGGATTCGATCGACGCTGGCCAATGCGCTGGGGCTGATGCTGTTCCTGAACGTGCCGGCCACGGTCGGCCTGCTGATCCTCGCGGAACCGATTGTCGCGGTGATCTTCCAGCACGGCGAATTCACTGCCGCCGATACCGTCGCCACCGCCCGCGCGCTGCAGCTCTACGCGATCGGGCTGATTGGCTACTCGATCGTGCGGATCATCTCGCCGACGTTCTACGCGCTGCAGCGCAGCCGGATTCCGGTGATGGTCTCGGCGGCGTCAGTGCTCGTCAACGTCGGGCTCAACCTGACGCTGGTGCGGATCATGGGCTACCGCGGCCTCGCGCTCGGCACCTCGATCACGGCGCTGCTCAACCCCACGGTGCAACTGTGGCTGCTGCGCCGGGAGATCCACGGCCTGGAAGGGTCGCGGATCGCCTTTTCAACGGTTCGCGTGGTGGTGGCGTCGGCGATCATGGGCGCGGTCACGTGGGGCACGCATATTGGACTGCTTCATGCCGTGCCGGGCGGGTCGTTCGTGCTGCAGGCCTCGCGGCTGTTTGTGACCATCATGCTGTCTTTGGCCACGCTGGTGGCGGCCGCTCAGATCCTGCGGATTCCGGAGTTCGGTGAAGCCCGCGACCTGATTCTCGGGCGCTTCAAGAGGATGGCCGGTTGAGCGAGCGCGGCTGGCTTGGTCTGCATCCGTCGATCTGGAAGGTCGCGTCCACGCACGTCGTTGTCGACGCCTACACGAACATCTACGCGCCGCTGCTGCCGCTGCTGATGCCGTATCTCGGGCTGACCTATGCGGCGGCGGGTACGCTGGCGATGTGTTTCCAGATGGCCAACTCGGTGTCGCAGCTGGCGTTTGGCGCGCTCGCCGATCGCTGGCGTCCACGGGTGCTGGTGATGGCGGGGCCGTTGGTGGCGGTCGTCATCCTCAGCCTGGTCGGACTCGCGACCTCGCCCTTCACGCTGGGTGTCATCCTGGTGGCCGGGGGATTGGGCGGGGCGGCCTTTCATCCGCCGGCGGCCGCGCTGGTCTACAAGCTGGCCGATCACCGTAAAGGCCTGGCGATGTCGGCACACCTGTCGGGAGGCTCGCTCGGGTTCTCGTTCGCGCCGGTGCTGTTCGCGCCGTTCATTGCCGCGATGGGACTGCCGTGGTCGCCGCTGATCATGATCCCGGGCCTGCTGGCGCTCTCGGTCACGCTGCGGCACGTGCCCGAGATTCACCTGCCGCCGATCCATGAGCGATCGACATTGGACATCTTGCGGCCCGCGGCCGTGCCGCTGGCGCTGCTCTATTTCACGATCGTGCTGCGCACGGCCACGTCGTACGGCTTCATGACCTTCGCGCCTCCGTTGCTGACCCAGCAGGGCTTCACGATCGGCGAAGCGAGCACGGCCGTGTCGCTCTACCTGTTTGCGAGCGGGATCGGCGGGTTCATCGGCGGGCCGCTCGCCGATCGTTACGGCGCGCGCCGCGTCATCCTGTGGTCGCTCGTGGCCGCGGTGCCGTTCATGGCGGTGGCGCCGCGACTGTCGCCGATCGGGTTTACGGCACTGCTGGCCGTGGGCGGGCTGCTGCTGCAATCGACGCTGCCGATCAGCGTCACTTTCGCGCAAACATTCGTGAAAAGCGGCGCGGCCACCGTGTCGTCGTTGATGATGGGCTTCGCCTGGGGCATGGGCAGCTTGTTCGTGCCGCTCATCGGGGCCAGTGCGGACCGCTTCGGCATCGAGCAAACGCTCGTCATGCTGGCGTTTGTCCCACTCCTGGCGGCGAGCTTGGCCTGGCGTTTGCCCGACCGCGGCGTGCATCATGTCGAGCCGAAGGTCGATTCCCTTCCGTGACCAGCCGTATTACGATCTAACCCGTGGCGCGATACCCTTCCGGAGTCTCTTACGCGTTCGGGCCCGGTGGCATCACTCCCGCCGTCAAGCTCCTGATCATCACGAACGTCGTCGCGTTCGTCCTGAACCTGATCATCGGCAACGTGATGACCTTGCGGCTGGGACTGTCGCCGCAAGCGGTGTTCGAGCAGCTCGCTCTCTGGCAGCCGCTCACCTACATGTTTCTCCACAGCACCGGCGGCTTCGGGCACATCCTGATCAACATGCTGTCGTTGTGGATGTTCGGCACCGAGCTCGAACGCACCTGGGGCACGCGGTTCTTCACCAAGTACTACCTGGTGACCGGCATTGGCGCCGCCGCCACCAGCCTGCTGCTCTCGATGTGGATCGACGACATCTATTACGCCGTGACGGTCGGCGCGTCGGGTGCGATCTACGGCCTGCTGCTGGCGTACGGGATGTACTTTCCGCACCGGCCGATCTACCTGTATTTCATCTTCCCGATTCCCGCGCGCGTGTTCGTGATGATCGTCGGCGCCATCGCCTTCCTGTCGGCGATGAGCGGCCCGGGCGGCGGCGTTGCGCATTCCGCTCATCTCGGCGGGCTGGTGGTCGGCTACCTGTATTTGAAGGGCCTGCGCTCGCGGCCGATGGACGAATTGAAGTACCGCTATCTGCGCTGGAAGATGGGCCGCGCCCGCAACCGTTTCGATGTCTACTCAGGCGGCCGCTCACCCAGTGACGACGACTGGAAGCGCGACTGGAAGAAACACATTCATTAACTAAAAATTCAAAATTCCTGGCGGGCTTGAAGCCGGCCGCGAACATTCACTCTTGAGTCTTTGTTTTTAATTTTTAATTTTTCATTTTTCATTTCTTTTCGTGAAAGTACGTGTCGGTGCCGTCGAGCCAGTCCTGGCGGATCGGGCTGAAGATGTCCATCTCGAACGTGTCGTCGATGGCCTCGGCCTGGTGCGGCACCCACGACGGAATGTGGAGCACCTCGCCTTCGCGCACCGTGATCTCCTCACCGTTGATCAGGAATCGCAGGCCGCCCTGCAGCACGTAGGTCATTTGCTCGCTTTCGTGCGAGTGCATCGGCACGAGCGCGCCACGCTTCAGGTAGATCTGCGTGACCATTTCGCGCTCGCCGGTAATGATTTTGCGCGAGATCATTTCGGTGACTTTTTCGAGCGCAATTTCATCCCAGCGATAGAGGCGAACCGGTCGCTTGTCCTGAGCGGAGTCGAAGGGCCTGCCCTGAGCGGAGTCGAAGGGTGATGTCATGGTTTGTCTACGGGTTGCGGCGGATTATAGCACTCGCTTCGGATGGTATAATTTTTCCTACATGAAGGCATCGACGCTCGCTTCCAGGCCCGACGCGCGCGCGGCGGCCGCCGCCGGGTCCGACGCTGGTTGGGAAGGCCTCACGCGCGACGATTTGCTGCGGGCGTATCGCATGATGCTGCTGTCGCGCCGCATCGATGACAAGGAAATTCAGCTCAAGAACCAGAGCCTGATCTTCTTTCAGATCAGCGGCGCCGGCCACGAGGCCGTGCTCACCGCCGCCGGCCTGCACCTGCGCGCCGGCTACGACTGGTTCTATCCGTATTACCGCGACCGCGCGCTGTGCCTCACGCTCGGCATGACCTCGCGGGAAATGCTGCTGGCGGCGGTGGGCGCGAAAGACGATCCGAATTCCGGCGGCCGCCAGATGCCGTCCCACTGGGGCCACCGGCGCCTCAACATCCCCTCGCAGGGCAGCCCCACCGGCACGCAGTGCCTGCAGGCGGTCGGCGCCGGCGAAGCCGGCATGATGTTCGAGCGCATCACCGACATTGCCGATCGCCAGGATCATTTCCATCCCGACGAGGTCACCTACGTCTCGATCGGCGAGGGCGCCACCAGCGAAGGGGAATTCTGGGAATCGCTGAACACCGCGTGCACGCGCCACGTCCCCGTGTTGTATCTGGTGGAAGACAACGGCTACGCGATCTCGGTCCCGGTCGAAGTGCAGACCCCCGGCGGCGACATCTCGCGCCTCGTCGAATCGTTTCCGAACCTCAAGCTGCTGCGCTGCGACGGCACCGATTTCCTCGACAGTTACCGCACGCTCGGCGAAGCTGTGGCGTGGGTGCGCCGCGAGCGGAAGCCGGCGTTCGTGCACGCCAAGGTCATTCGGCCGTACTCGCACTCGCTCTCCGACGACGAGCGGTTGTATAAGACGCCGGATGAGCGGAAAGCCGAATCGCAGCGCGATCCGCTGACGAAGATGCGGGCGTTCCTGCTCGCCGAGAAGATCGCCACCGAGGCCGACCTCGACGCCATTCTGGCGTCGGTCGATCGCGAGATTGCCGAATCGACCGACCTGGCGCTCAAGGCGCCCAAGCCCTCGATCGATACCGCTGACTCGTTCGTGTTCTCACCGACCGTCGATCCGACCTCCGCAGCATTCGACACGCCGGGCCACGCCGAAGTCAAAGCCGACACCATGGTCGCCGCCATCAATCGCACCTTGAAAGATGAAATGGCGCGCAACCCGCGCATCGTGGTCTTCGGAGAAGACGTGGCGGACGCCAGCAAGGCGTCGGCGCTGCCGCACGTGCCCGGCAAGGGCGGCGTGTTCAAGGTCACGCACGGCTTGCAGAAGGCATACGGTGCCGATCGCGTGTTCAATTCACCGCTCGCCGAAGCCAACATCGTCGGCCGCGCGGTGGGCATGGCCACCCGTGGCATGAAGCCGGTGGTCGAGATCCAGTTCTTCGACTACATCTGGCCGGCGATGATGCAGCTCAAGGACGAGATGTCGATGCTGCGCTACCGGTCGGGCAACAACTGGTCGTGCCCGATGGTGGTGCGCGTGCCGATTGGCGGCTACCTGCGAGGCGGCGCGCCGTATCACAGCCAGTCGGGCGTGAGCATCTTCGCGCACTGCCCCGGCGTGCGGATCGTGTTCCCGAGCAACGCCAGCGATGCGGCCGGTCTGCTGCGCACGTCGATTCGCTGCGACGACCCGGTGTTGTATCTCGAGCACAAGCACCTCTATCGCCAGACCTACAACAAGGGCGCCTACCCAGGCGCCGATTACATGATCCCGTTCGGCAAAGGCGCGCTGCGCCGCGACGGCACCGATATGGTGGTGCTGACGTGGGGCGCGCTGGTGCAGCGCTCGATGCTCGCGGCCCAGCAGGCCGAGAAAGACGACGTGAGCGTGGCGGTGTTCGACCTGCGCACGATCATTCCGTACGACTGGGACGGCATCGCCGCGCTCGTGAAGAAGACCAACAAGGTCATCATCGCGCACGAAGACACGCTCACGTGCGGGTTCGGCGCCGAGATTGCCGCGCGCATCGGCGAGGAGCTGTTCGAATACCTCGACGCGCCGGTCAAGCGCGTCGCCGCCATGGATTGCCCGGTCGCCTACTGCCCGGACCTCGAAGAGGTGATCCTGCCGCAATCGGCGGACGTGCTGGCCGCGATCAAGACCCTCGCGGCGTACTGAAGAAGTGAGAAGTACGAGGTGAGAAGTCTTTTTCTTCTGACTTCTTACGTCACACTTCTGACTTTCCAGCAGCCGGTCTCACCTGGCCGCGTCGAGATTCTGAAGGCGGTCAACTCACTCGCGCCGCACGTGGTCGGCCTGTTTCGCGAGCCAATCGGATTCAAGCAAACCGCCAACGGCGAATACTACGTGTTCGATCGGCGCGGTCACACCGTGTATGCGGTGGATCAGGCCGGCGCAACAGCCACCAAGCTCGTCCAGATCGGCGCCGAGGAAGGCCGGTTGATCGAGCCGAGCGCGTTCGACGTGGCGTTCAACGGCAGCTTCGCGGTGGCGGATGCGCCAAACGGCCGCGAGCGCGTGCAGATTTTCGATGCCGGCGGCGTGCGCACCGGTGGCTTTCTGCTGCCCGGCCGTGGCGCTGCGCGCCTCGTGATCGGAACGCTGTCGCTGAGCGGCGTCGCCACGCTCACGTTCAACGGGAAATTGATTGTGATGAGCCACCCCGAAACCGGCTGGCTGTTCACCGAGTACACGCTGACCGGCGTGCCGATGCGATCGATCGGACAATTGCGCAAGACCGGACACGAACAGGATCGCGATCTCCACCTCGCGTTGAACGCCGGGATCCCGATCGCCGATCCGACCGGCGGGTTCTACTTCGTGTTCATGGCCGGCCAGCCGGTGTTCCGGAAGTACGACGCCGGCGGCGAGTTGATCTACGAGCGGATCATCCAGGGCCGTGAGATCGATCCGCTGGTCGCGGCGATGCCGGATCGCTGGCCCCGGCGCGCAGCGGGTGAGCTGCCGCTGGTCGCGCCGGCCGTGCGAACCGCGGCCGTAGATCGATCCGGCAGGCTCTGGGTCTCATTCATTCATCCGTACACCTATGTCTACGACGCGAATGGCGAGAAGATCCGCACCGTCCAGTTCCGCGGCGCGGGCATCCTCGCGCCGTCAAGCCTCTGGTTCAACGCCGACGGGCGGCTGTTGATCACGCCTGGGTGTTACGAGTTCATGCCAAGGTAAGAAAGCACCGATAACCGCTCTGGTACAATGAAGAGCTTCGTATATGAGTTGTCGTAAGACCAGAGCCAGTGCCCGCGGTTTACTGTTTTGCACGGTGATTGCTCTCGCCTTGGCGGGGGGCTGCAGCAGCCCCGCCGCACCAACACCGCCCCCACCACCCCCACCCCCGCCTGAAGCGCCGGTGTTGTCGTGCAACGAGGACGTCGCGCGCGGCACCATCAACGCCGGCGGGCTCGCGGTCACCTTTCCCACGCCCGAAGCGCGGCTGGGCCAAAGCCCTGTCAACGTCGCCTGTTCGCCTGAGTCCGGATCGACGTTCCCCATCGGCCAGACGACGGTGAAGTGCACGGCGACGGATGCACTCAACCGGCAGGCGACATGTGAATTCAGGGTCACGGTCACCAAGCTGCCGCAGGTCTCGCGCCTGCGCTACATGGCGTTCGGCGACAGCATCACGGCGGGCGAGGTGACGTTTCCTGGATCGACCGCAGGACTGACCAGCGGCAAGCAGGTGATCGTGCCGTCCGCGGCGTACCCCACGGTACTCGAGCGGTTGTTGCGCTCGCGGTATCAGTTTCAAGGCGACCAAATCTTCGTATCCAACCAAGGGCTCGGCGGCGAGAAGGCCGCCCTGGCGCGGAACCGATTTCTTGCGGCCTTGAGCTCCCTTCGCCCGGAGGTGGTGCTGTTGATGGAGGGCTACAACGACATTCCCGGCGGCGCGGACGGCGCGGCGAGCACTGCCGCGAGAGAGATTCGCATCATGGCCGCCGAAGCACGCTTGCGTGGAATGCGCGTCTTCCTCGCCACGCCGGTGCCCGGCCGGCCAGGCGGCAATAAGGCCATCAGCCCGGTGCTTCTGCTCGACTACGCCAATCGAATGCGCGTCGTTGCCGCCCAGGAAGGCGCGGTGCTGGTCGACCTCTACACGACGCTCGGCGACCCCCAGCGCTATATCGGCGTCGACGGGCTGCACCCGAACGAGGCCGGCTACGCGAGAATCGCCGATCTGTTCTTCCAGGCCATCCAGGCGAATCTCGAAGTGCGATAGGCTGGTTGGCGCGTGGCCGCCGACCTGCTGGTTGCCGATCGCCTGACGCGGACCTTCGGCGATCGCGTCGCCGTTCGTGATCTCTCGCTGAGCGTCGCCACCGGCGAGATCGTCGCGTTGCTGGGCCCGAACGGCGCCGGCAAGACCACGACCATGCGCATGCTCGCGGGCCTGATCCTGCCCACGGCCGGCAGCGTCGTCATCGATGGGGTCGCAGTCTCCCCGGCAACCGCTAACGCCGCCAGGCACGCCGTTGGACTGCTGACCGAAGCACCCGGTCTGTGGGAGCGGCTTTCGGTGCGCCTCAACCTGCTGACCTACGCGCGCCTGCACGGCGTGGCCGATCCCGGCGGGGCGGTCGCCACCGTGCTCGATCAAGTGCAGCTGGCCGACCGCGCCGAGGATCTCGCCGGAAAACTGTCGAAGGGCCTGAAGCAGCGCGTGGCTCTCGCCCGCGCCATCCTGCATCGGCCGCCAGTGGTCCTGCTCGATGAGCCGACCTCGGGCCTCGATCCGGCCAGCGCGCGGCACGTAAGAGACTTGATCCGCGCGATGAAGGGCGACGGCCGCGCGGTACTGGTGTCCACCCACAACCTCGCCGAGGCTGAAGAGCTTGCCGATCGCATTGCGGTGCTCAAGACGGAGCTGCTCGCCTGCGACGCCCCGGCCACACTGCGCAGTCGCGGCGCCGGGGTCTCGGTGGCGATCGAATTCGAAGACGGCTCGAAACAGACGATCGACCTCCCTGACCTGTCCCGGGTTCCCGATGTGGTTCGCGATCTCGTGCACGCGGGCAAGCGGATCGTGCGCGTCGTGCCCGATCGGCGATCGCTCGAGGACGTCTACCTGTCGCTCGTGGGGGCCGATTAGTGAAAGGCGGCTGGCCCCGCATTTCGGCGCTGGCAGAAAAGGATGCGCGCGAGCTGATTCGCAATCCCGG
>CAZEMI010000105.1:0-8800 GCA_964513235.1 uncultured Acidobacterium sp. | reverse complement strand
CACGAGGGACGCGCTCGTGACGTTCCTGACCAAGGAGCTGGGAACAGACACGCTCGATCGTGCCAGGACGTACATGGAGGACGCGTTACGCCTGGCCGTGCATCTGATCATGAGCACGCCGGAGTATCAGATCGCCTAGCCTGCCTTCTTACTCGCGGCGTAAGCATTTACACCATTCGCTCGAATGGCTGAGTGGACCCGTCAGAATGCCGGCTGCGGGATCGCGCGTCGGCCACGAGAAACGGCCTGATTCCGGCTGTAAAAAATCCACGTAACACAGTTGCGTTCGGTATGTCGGTTGCAACAAGCGCGGACACCGCATCGACATCAAGCCCGAAACCAGCGGGCGGAGCGTTCGGTTCAAGTAACTGTGCCACCAATGAGGGAGGGAACATGGCGAAGAAGTTCATCATTTCGGCAGTCGCGCTCGGGGTGTGTGTGATCGGAGGGGTATCAACGGTGGTGAGAGGCGACGACCGCGGCGGCAATCGGTTCCAGGTCCCCCTGGAGGGGTTTCAGGAGGTTCCGACGCTGTCAACGACCGGACGTGGCCGGTTGACGGTGAAAATTGACGAAGACGCTGAAACGATCACCTACCGGCTGCGATATTCGGGCCTCGACGAGGTGGCGGGCCAGGTGGTGATCCAGGCGCACATTCACCTGGGGCAGCGCGCCACCAATGGCGGGATCTCGGCATTTCTCTGCGGAGTACCTCCGGCGGTACCGGCGCCGCCGGCGTCGACCCCGCCTCTGTGCACGTCACCCTCCGGCGATATCGAAGGTGTCATCACGCCTGCAGACGTGATCGGGCCGCCGGTTCAGGGCATCGCGGCCATGGAGTTCGCGGAACTCGTGAGAGCCATCAGGGCAGGGTATACATACGGCAACGTCCACACCACTCGATTCCCCGGGGGTGAGATCCGAGGCCAGATCGGGGACCACGGCGACCACGATTGAACGATAGGCCACCGAAGGGCCGCCGCGAAGGCAGCCCTTCGGCTCGTTCAGGACAGCGCTGTCGATGGCGCAGAATCCCGCTTTGCGGCCATCGTGGGAGCCAAAGGAGGGTAGTGAGATAGTGGCTGGAGAGGTTGCGATCACTATCGATTGGCTTGGGGATCGAACGCGCCATAGAGAGGCTGGAATCGCGGCTCACTGCCAAGGTGCTGCCGGAGGCTTTGCATCCGCATCCCCTCCAGATCGTACTCACGATGGGGCCTGCTCGAGGATGTCTAGCGCCTTCGCACGTTGCCCCATCGCCGCGTATCCCCTTGCCAGCACGACCGGCTCAACACAACCGGTCTCTGCGATGTGCACGAGCCGGGACCAGGCCGCCTGCGCATCCTGACGACGACCGTCGGCCAGGTAGGCTTCGGTCAGCGGCGCAAGCATCCGTCGCGGATCCTCTGGCCGTTCCATGCCATCCATCACTCGATCGAGCAGATGGATTGGCTGGCGGGATCACGCCTGCACCTGGTGGACGTGATTCTCACGCGCGGGCTGACCTACGTTCCGATCTTCGTCCTTGGGTTTTCCGAGCCGGCGCTGATGGTCTACGTCTTCCTGGTGGCGGCGCAGGCCACGTTTATCCACGCCAACGTTCGCTGGCAATTCCGCGCGATCGAGCGGGTGGTGGGCGCCCATGCCTACTCCACTTGATCAGCGTCGAACGATACCGCCATGTGCCGCAGGGAGGAACTCCTGGCGAGCACGCGGGAGCGTGAACACAATACTCTGGACCGCGTTACCGGAGCAGACCGTCGAAGACCTATACTGGACCACCTGCAAGGAGGCGGGCACTATGATCCTGTCGCACCGCGCCATGTTCCTCTCGGCAGCACTCCTTGTTTTCTCGACGACGGTGAGCGGCGAGCGCCAGCCAGACGAGCCGACGGTTCGTGCACGGGCCGCCGTCATCCGCGCCTTACCGCTGTTGCAGCAAAGTGCTGATACCTGGTTCAAGCGACGCGGTTGCGCCTCGTGTCATCACCAAGGGCTCGGCATGATGGCGGTCGCATTCGCCAGGGAACGAGGGTTTCCCGTCGATGGCGCCCTCCTCGCGACCCAAGTTCATGACACCGTCAGCGATCCAGTCGCAGGGCTCGAAAGGCTGATCGTCGGCGAGGCAAGTGCCAACGAGAGCATCGGCATCAGCTACCGCCACGTCGGCGTCGCTTCGGCAGGAGGGCCGATCGGGCTCAATTCGCCGTTGGTTTCGCACATGCTCGCAGGCAAACAAATGGCTTGAAGCGACGCCAGCAATTACCACTGAAGAACAGACGATGCAAATCCTTGGGCTGCGGTGGGCGGGCGCTGGTGACCAAACGCTTACGCGGCTCGCCGCCGTGCTCGAGAATACGCAGCGCGCCGATGGCGGGTGGGCACAGATTCCGATGCGGCCAAGCGACGCCTATGCTACTGGACAGGTGCTAGTCGCGTGGCATGTCGGCGGCAGGCTCCCCGTCTCGGACGCCGCGTACCGCCGGGGCATCGAATTTTTATTACGGACGCAGGGCGACGATGGCTCCTGGCTGGTGCCGACCCGCCGCGCACGTGCGCAGGGATTGCCGCACTTCGAGAGCGGCTTCCCCTATACAAAGCATCAGTTCATTTCTTACGCCGGCACCGCTTGGGCGACAATGGCACTGGTTCTGGCTTCCTCACCCGGCTCGACGAACGTGCTAGCTGGTTCACGGCAGGCCTTGCTAGGTCCGCATGCCCCGCAGTCTTCGCAGATCGAAGATCTTCCTTCGCTGATTCGGGCAGCGCTGTTTGGATCGGTCGCACAACTGAACGCGCTCCTTGCGACGGGTGCCGATCCAAACGGCGCAACGGCGCAGGGTGTGACTCCCCTGATGGCCGCGGCCCATGACGACGCCAAAGTGACAGTACTGCTCGCCGCTGGCGCTAACCCTCGCGCGATGACCCCTGACGGCGCCACCGCGCAGTCTCTCGCCGAGAAGTACTCGCATGCCGCCGCGTTGCAGGCGCTGAAAGCGGTTCCGCGCCAATAACCTGGCTACGGAGCCCACCGACGCGTTGAAGGGAGCGTGACGCGTTCGTCAGCCGCGAGGTGCCCGAGAGACACGGGCGTCACTCGACGTCCCATCGCGAGCCCGCGCCATTTACAGTTGCGCCACGATGGCGCTCGACCGCGTAACTGTCGCGATTCGGGCTCGGCCACCTTCTCATCGAAACCTCATCTTCCGCGGCCACGCGGGATCCGGCGGCCGGCGACCAGGCTGACTCGCTGGAGACCGTGCGCGGCACTGGCTATCGGTACCGGGTCCACTGAGCATGGCGGCGTCACTGAGGGTGGCGTTTTCGGCGCTCACAGATCCCGATGCGTGAGCCACGCCGGCATCTCGAGATGCCGGTGAATGGCCAGCGCGCGCACGCCGAAGATCACGACAAACCCCGCGGCCCCGGCATAGGGAAAATCCGGCACTTGCCGTCGCAGGAGCACGAACGCGACGCAGCCCAAGAGAATCGGGGTCGCGTAGATCTCGCGCGACATCAGGAGCGTGGGACGGCCCGCCAGGACGTCCCGGATCAGCCCGCCGCCAATGCCGGTGAGCACGCCCATCATCACCGCCACCGGCCCGGAGAGATCGAGCAGCAGCACCTTGCCGGCGGCGGTCACCGCGAACATGGCCGCGCCGAGCGCATCGAGGTACAGGAGGCCGCGATAGGCATTGCGAAACACCGAACTCACCCAGAACGTCGCGAGCGCGCTCGCGCACGCGACCCAGACGTAGTTGAAATCGCTGATCCAGAATGGCGGGACCCCGATGATGAGGTCCCGAACAGTGCCGCCGCCGAGGGCGGTGACGACACCCAAGGTCAGGGCGCCGAAGAAATCGAGTCCTCGACGCATGACCGCGAGAACCCCGGTAATGGCAAAGACCGCCGTTCCGGCCATCTCGACGTAATAGAGGGACACTGATTCCTGATTCGTCAGCGCCGCGCGGCCTTCGTGCTGCGGCCATTCTGGTGCAACATCAGCGAGCTGCCGTCGGCGGCAAACTCGAGCTGCGCGTCCCGCACCGTCAGGAAGAACAGCGTCTCGGATTGCGGGAAGATCGCGACGCGGCCCTGGCCGCCGAGCTGCGCCATCAAGCCATCGCCTTCGAGAGTGATCGTCATCACCACGTTGGGCGCCAGTTCGTACGCGCCGACATACCTGGCGAGCGTGGCAACCGGAACGGTGATCGCCTTGCGCTCCGCCGTCAACGTCACACTCTCGCCATGCACGAGGGCGCCGAGCTGCCCGGCCAGCGTGCCCGGCACCGTGCCATTCACGTTCGACAACACGATCACGACCGTCCGTGACTCCGGATAGTACGCCAGGTGCGTATTGAAGCCGTCGATGCCGCCGCCGTGGGCGATGACGCGGCGGCCGTTGACGAGCGCCGAGGTCAGGCCCAGCGCGTAGTCGTTCTTGAACGGCGTGATCATCCGCTCGAGCGAGGCCTTCGACACGATCCGGCCGGCAAACAACGCCTGCTCCCACTTCAACAGGTCGTGCGTCGTCGAGTACAGGGCGCCGGCCGCGTGCGGGATCGACATGTGCAGGTAGCCGGCGTTGGTGAAGCCCGCCGGCGTCCGCACATAGCCGCTGGCGCGGCGCTTAATGACCGCCGCGTTCGAATCGTAGCCGGAGTCGGTCATTCCGGCCGGTGCGAACAGGTTGTCGGTCACGAACTTCTCGTAGGTCTGTCCGGTGACCTTCTCGATGATCGCGCCCAGCACCAGGTAGCCGGAGTTGCTGTAACTCATCTGCTCGCCCGGACCGAAGTCGAGCGGCCGATCGCGGAACGACGTGACCGCGGCGTCGGCCGAGCGCGCGCTCAGCTTGATGGTGGCGTAATCGGCCGAGGCGGTGAAGTTGGGAACCCCCGCCGTGTGCGTGAGCAGGTTGAAGATGGTGATCCGATCCCACGCCATCGGCGAGTCGGGAAGATAGCTCTTCACCCGATCGTCGACCTTCAGCGTGCCGCGCTCTTCCAGCAGCAGGATCGCCGCCGCCGTGAATTGCTTGGTGACCGACCCGAGCCTGAACTTCGTGGCCGTCGTGTTCGGGACGTCCCACTCGACGTTGGCCATGCCGTAGGCCTGATCGACGATCACGGCGCCACCTTGCGCGACGAGGACGGTGCCCATAAACGTGCCGGCCGACACGTGGCTCTGAATCACGTGGTCCATTCGCGCGGTGTCCTGCGCGGAGGCGGCCACGGCGGCAAACAGGACGACCGAGAGCGCGAGGCTGGCGAGTCGTATCATGGGGGAGTTATACCACCCCACGCGCGTGCTCTTCATCGGCAACAGCCTGACCTATGCCAACGATCTACCGGCGATGGTGTGTGCGCTGGCGCGATCCGCGGGACGGCAGGCGATCTGCGAGAGCGTGGCCAAGCCGGACTACTCGAAGAGCACTGGAACGACAGGGAAGCTCGCCAGGCCATCGCGCGTGGATGGGATGTCGTGGTGCTGAAACGGGGGCCGTCGGCGTTGCCCGAATCCCGCCGGTTGCTGATCGCATACACGCGTCGCTTTGACGCCGAGATCAAGAAGGCCGGCGCGCGCACCGCGCTCTACATGGTGTGGCCCTCCCGCGGCAGGCGTGGCGACTTCCCAAGTGTCATCCAGTCGTATACAGCCGCCGCGAAAGACGTGAAGGGCCTGCTTCCTTCGCTGACGCGCAGGTCAGGATCGAAAGCGGACGGACTTAGGTCCGGTGGTATCCTTGCCCCGCCGTCGAGGGGCGGGTCCCTATGACAATCAAGAGTCCATTAAACGGCTGCGGCGTCTCCCGCCGCGACATGTTGCGGATCGGCGCCAGTGGCCTCGGGCTCGGCCTCTATGGAGGACTGGGACCCGTGCCGTATGTACTGGCCCAGGCGAGCCGGGCTTCGGCGGCGGCGACCACCGGCCGGATTCTCGTGGTCTTCGAGTGGTTCGGCGGCAACGATGGCCTGAACACGATCGTGCCGTACGGCGACGCGATGTACTACAAGCATCGGCCGACGATCGGCATCAAGGAAGAGGACCTGCTGAAGATCGACGCGCAGCTCGGCTGGCACCGGTCGATGCGCGGGATGAAGCGGCTCTACGACGAAGGCAAGGTGGCGATCGTCCAGGGCGTGGGTTATGACCAGCCGTCGTTCTCGCACTTCACCTCGATGTCGTTCTGGCATACGGCGGCGCCCAATAGCGGCAACGAGTACGGCTGGATTGGCCGCACCGCGTCGGCGCTGGACCCGGCAGGGTCGCGCGACAACATGATCGTGAACATCTCCGACAGTCAGACGCTGGCGGTCAAGGCCGAGAAGCATGTGCCGCTCGTGTTCATCGATCCGATGCGTTTCCAGCGCGCGCTGTTCTCACAAGAGAAGGCGGTCGTCGAGGCGCTGGCCGCGCAGGCGCCGGTCGGCGACGCCCATCGCTACGTGCTGGACGTCACGAAGAGCGCGGCCCAGGCGTCGGAGGTGGTGCGTGCCGCGTGGAGCCAGTACCAGCGCAAGGCCAACCCCGACCTGCGCCTGCTCGACCTCGACAAGGTCGCCGCATTGATCGAAGCCGACTTTCCAACCAGGCTGTACTACGTGCCGCTGCGCGGCAGCCTGTTCGACACCCATGTCAACCAGGCGTCACCGCACGATCGGCAACTCGAGTACTGCTCGGATGCCATCGCCGGCTTCTTCCAGGAAATGCAACGCATCGGCCGCGCCGATGACGTCGTGATGTACGTCTACAGCGAGTTCGGCCGGCGCGTGCCGGAGAACACCAGCCTCGGCACCGACCACGGCACGGCGCAGGTGAACTTCGTGATCGGGAACGGCGTGAAGGGCGGGTTGTACGGCAAGGCGCCAAGCCTCTCCAACCTGGTGCTCGGCGACAACCTCGAGAACACCGTCGACTTCCGCCAGGTCTACGCCACGATGATCGAGGGGTGGCTGGGCGCCGACGCCGCGAGCGTGCTGGGGCGGAAGTTCGAGACGCTGAAGATGTTCGCCACCGATTAGGCCACCGATTAAACACCGATTAGACACCGATCCACGGAGAGCGATGATGGCCACACGCACAGGCTGGTCGCCGGGACCTGCGGACTGGAGGGACGACCTAGCGCCCATTACCAACGCCGACTGGAATTACGATCGCGCCGCACATCTGCTGATCCACGCGGGGTTCAGCGGCACGCCGGCGGAGATCGAGACGCTGGCCAACGCCGGCCTCGACGCGGCGGTCCGCTCGCTCGTGCACTACGAGCGCATCCCGAATCCCAAGCTGCAGCCATTCGTGGAATCGGGTCTCTGGGATCCGACGCTGAACGCATTTCCAGAGAGCCGGCCCGAAGCCACCGATCGTGCCGAACGCGATGGCGCGTCCATGGGTGTGGCGGCCAAGCCGGCCGGCAACCGGCCGGTGCAACCGGTATCCGATCGCTTCTTCTACTGGCTGCGCGCGACGATGCTCGAAACGCGGCGGCTGGGCTATTGGTGGGCGAACCGGATGCTCCAGACCACCCGTCCCGTCGAGCAGAAGATGGCCCTGCTATGGCACGGACACTTCGCGACCCACGAGAACAAGGTGCGCGACTACCGCAAGATGATGCAGCAGATCGACCTGTTCGAGCGGGGCGCAACCGGCAACCTGCGCGAGCTGACGATCAGGGTGGCGCAGAACCCCGCGATGCTGTACTTCCTCGACGCGCAGTACAACGTCAAGGGCGCTGCGAACGAGAACTTTGCCCGCGAGGTGATGGAACTGTTCACCATGGGGGTCGGCAACTATTCCGAGCGGGACGTGCGCGAGTGCGCGCGGGCCTTCACCGGTTGGTACTTCGACGACCTCGCCTTCAAGGTGGACGCCGCCAAACACGATGGCGGCGCGAAGACGTTCCTCGGCCGGACCGGGAACTTCGACGGCGTCGAGGTGCTGAAGATCATCTTCGAGCAACCTGTCACCGCCGAATTCCTGGCGGGAAAGATCTACCGCTTCCTGGTGCGCGACGAGCTGTCTCCTGAACTGCGGCGGAAGCTGGGCGCGGTCTTGCGCGCGCACGACTACGAGGTCAAGCCGCTGCTCACCGCGATCTTCTCGTCGCGGGACTTCTACAGCCAGGCCAGCTACGGCGGCCACATCAAGGGGCCGGTGGAACACCTGGTCACGATGCTGAAGCACCTCGGCGTCGACGAGGTCCCGGGCGTGCCCGACTTCAATCAGGCGACCATCGCCATGGGCCAGCATCTGCTCAATCCCCCGTCGGTGGCGGGCTGGGCCGGCGGCAAGGCGTGGATCACGCCGGGCCTGTTGATTGCGCGCGGCAACGTGGCGCGCGACGTGCTCGTTCCCGACATGACCGGCTTCAGGGATTGGAACTTCAACGCCGGCACCGACAACGTGCTCGGCCAGCGCTTGCGCGACGGGCTCGACGTCGGCGCCGCGACCGCGGTGAACGACCCGTCGAACATGAGCGCGTTCGATATGGCGGCGCTCGAACGGGATGAGCGATTCAACACGCGCATTTCGGGATACGTCGGCTGGCAGCAGGCGGCCCGAAAACTCATTCCCACTCCGCGCCGGGCGGCGCAGTTCGATCTGACCGCGATGGTGTTCGACGGCGGCGCCCGGACGCCGGCGGCAGCGGTGGATTACCTGCTCTGGCGCCTGCTCCGCGTGCCTGCGGCGCCAGCCACGAGGGACGCGCTCGTGACGTTCCTGACCAAGGAGCTGGGAACAGACACGCTCGATCGTGCCAGGACGTACATGGAGGACGCGTTACGCCTGGCCGTGCATC
>CAZEMI010000104.1:0-15267 GCA_964513235.1 uncultured Acidobacterium sp. | reverse complement strand
CACAAGAAGGTGGCGCGAACGGAGCTGCGGGTTGGCGCGAGAGTGATCGTCAACGCCCTCGGCCACGACATGTTCGACCTCGAGGCGGTTGAAGTGCAGTTGGTGGATTGATGAATAGCTCTGGCGGGCGGGACTAAAGTCCCGCCCCTACGTCCCGCCCCTACGTCCCGCCCCTACGTCCCGCCCCTACGTACTGCTGCAGGCAGCCGCCTTCTCCAACAACAACTTCTTCTGGCTGGCATTCTGTGTCAACGCCGCGGCGCGCTCGAATTCCACGCGGGCCTCGTCGAAGCGCTTCAACTTGAACAACAGATCGGCGCGCACGCCCGGCAAGTAGGGATAGTCCTTGAGTATCGGCTCGTGCGCCACGCGATCCGCGATCGCCAGGCCCGCGGGCGGGCCAAAGGCCATGCCATGCGCCACCGCGCGATTGAGCTCGACCACCGGCGACGGCCGCAGCGTCGCCAGTTCGTCATAGAGTCCGGCGATCCCTTTCCAGTCGGTGTGCGACGCCTCTGAGGCACGCGCGTGACAGGCGGCAATGGCCGCCTGCAGCGTGTATGGGCCGCGCTCGCGGCGCAGGCGCTCCGCGCGCTCGAGGGCCGCGAGTCCACGCTGAATCAACAGCCGGTTCCACCGCCGCCGATCCTGATCGAGCAGCAACACCGGCTCGCCCTTGGGTCCGATCCGCGCCGCCGCGCGCGAGGCCTGGATCTCCATCAGCGCCACCAGGCCGTGCACCTCGGGTTCCATCGGCGCCAGTCCCGCCAGCACGCGGCCGAGCCGCTGTGCGTCCTCGCACAGCGCCGGCCGCATCCAGTCGTCGCCGGCGGTGGCGGAGTAGCCCTCGTTGAAAATCAGGTAGATCACTTCGAGCACCGACGCGAGCCGGACGGCGAGCTCAGGCCCGGCCGGCACTTCGTAGGGCACCTTCTTTTCCGCCAGCGTGCGCTTGGCACGCACGAGGCGCTGTTGAATGGTCGGCTCGGGAGCCAGGAACGCCCGCGCGATCTCCGGCGTGGTGAACCCGGCCAGCAGTTTGAGCGTCAGCGCCACGCGGGACTCGGTCGGCAGTACCGGATGACAGGCGGTGAAGATCAGCCGGAGTAGATCATCGCCGACGTCGTCTTCGAGGGCGGCGTCGAAGTCGGGCACGTGATGGGTCTCCACCTCGTGGACCAGTTGCTCGTGTTTGTGCTCGGCGAGCGTGTGATGCCGGAAGTGATCGATGCCGCGGCGCTTGGCGATGGCCATCAGCCACGCCGCCGGATTGCGGGGAATGCCCTGGGCCGGCCACTGTTCGAGCGCCGCCACGAGGGCGTCCTGCGCCAGGTCTTCGGCGAGACCGACATCGCGCGTCATGCGGGCCAGCGCGGCGATCAACTTTGGCGATTCGATCTTCCAGACCGCATCGATTGCACTACTTGTTTTCTCAAAGGGTTCCACGGGTTCCATGCGTTCCAGAGGTTCCAAGGGCGGTGTTCGGTTGGGTTACAAGCGTACTCGAACCGCTGTAACCCGTTCGAACCGGGCCGTTGGAACTCTTGGAACTTCTGGAACCTGTGGAACTTTATTTTTTCCCGAGAATCTCCTCGAAGCCGGCCACCGCCGCTTGCACGTCCGGCGGGAAATCCTCGACCTCCTGCACCTGGCGCACCTCGATGGTCTCGCCATCCGGCATCGGCGCGCGCGTGGCCCACTCGATGGCTTCCTCCTTCGACTTGACCTGGATCATCCAGTAGCCGCCCACGCACTCCTTCGCCTCGGCGAAGGGGCCGTCGGTGACCTTGGGCTTGCCGCCCGTGAAGCTCACGCGGACGCCGGCCGAGGGGGGCTTCAGGCCGTCCAGCGACAGCAGGACGCCGGCCTTCGCCAGATCTTCGTTGTACTTCATCATCTTCTCGACGAGCTTGGCGTCGTCGGGTACGGCGTCGGGGGCCGCTTTTTCGTAATCCTTCGGAATCACCAGCATCATGAAGCGCATGTGTCTCTCTCCTTACTGACACGTCGAGCGAGTCGACGCTGGATCGACAGGCGCTCCATTACTTGCTGATCAGCGTAAATTTCTGGACCCGCCGTCCTGTCGAGGCCTCACCAACGTAGAGGTTGCCCTTGGCGTCGTAGCTCATCCCGTGCGGCCGGAGCATTTGCCCGACCTGGCGGCCGCCGTGGCCGAAGCTGCCGGCAATTTCCAGGTCGTTGCGCCGCAGGCTCCATACCTTGTGGTTGGTGCCGTCGGCCATGTGAATGAACGTCTGGTTGGCATCCGGTGAGAACGAGAAAGCGAACGCCGAGCCCGACGCGCGGGTGGCCGGCGCGATGATTTTTTCGCGGATGAACTTGCCGCTCTGATCGAACACCTGGATGCGGTTGCCGCGGCGATCGGCAACGTAGATCATGCCGTCGCGCGAGCCGATGATGCCGTGCACGGTGGAAAACTGCGCATTCGGCACGTTCGGGTCGTTGGCCGGCTTCTGCGTGTCATCCGGCGGCTTGCCGTACGCGCCCCAATGCCGCTTGTAGTGGCCCGTGGCGCCATCGAAGACGATGACGCGGCGGTTGCGATAGCCGTCGGCGACGAACGCGTCGTTGGTCTTCGGATCGACCCAGATGCCCGCCGGTCCGCCGAGCAGCGTCGTGTCGTTGCTGCCGGCATTCTTGTCCATCACGCCGATGGTGAGCACGTGCTTGCCCTCGCGCGTGAACTTCATCACGCGGTGGTGCATGTGCGTGCCGACCCACACGAAGTTGTTGTGGTCGACGAAGATCCCGTGCGGGTTGCGCGGCCACAGCGACACGTCCTGTGAACCGTCGCCGAACGATCCGACGACCCTGCCTGACGGATCGAATTCAACCACCGAAGGCGCGGCCTGGCAGCATTCGCCGAGCGGCGGCTTCTGGACCAGCCCGAGCTCTTCTTCGGTCAGGGTCTCCGGCAAGTGCGTGACCCACACGTGCTGTCGCGAGTCGACGTAGACACCGGTAATGGAACCAAAGATCCAGTTGTTCGGCAGCTGTTGTGGCCATGAGGGATCCACCTGATATCGCGGCGCGGCCTGGCGCGCTTCCAGCCCGCCATGGAAGGCGGCACCGCCCTCCGCGGCTGAGAGGGCGATCACCAAGGTCACGATCTTTTTAATCATGCGCGAGACAATAGCATGGCCCGCGAGTTGTTAATATCAAGCGACGGCCACCGATTGGACACCGGCCACCGGTTGGACACCGGCCACCGATTGGACGCAGATTAAAGGCATGGAGCAGATCGAGCTGATTGCTATCGGCGCTTCGGCTGGGAGCCTCGACGGTCTGCTGACCATCATGGGGGCGGTCTGAGGCCGCATGGCGAAGCGAGCCACGGCCAGGCGCCTCCCGATCAAGCCGCGGCGAGCAGTGGCGCCGCCGCGGCCGATCGTCGACGCGGTCCTGCCCAAGGGCACGATCCTGGTCGGCGTTGGCGCCTCGGCCGGCGGCCTCGAAGCCTTCACGCAGCTGCTCGAATCGATCGACCCGGACGCCGGGCTGACGCTGGTGCTGGTGCAGCACCTGTCGCCACACCACGACAGCGCGCTGGTCGAGCTGTTGTCGTCGCACACCGCGATGCGGGTCATGGAAGTGACCGATGGCGTTCACATCCAGCCCGATCACGTCTACGTGATTCCGCCGAACGTGCAGATGGTGCTCGCCGGCGATTCCCTTCAGCTGTCGCCACGGCCGGGCAATCGCACGGCGCATGCGCCGATCGACGGTTTCTTTACCTCGCTCGCGGCCGGGATGCGCGACCACAGCATCGCCGTGGTGTTGTCGGGCACCGCGTCGGATGGCGCCATCGGGATCCGCGAGGTGAAGGCGGCCGGCGGGATCACGTTCGCGCAAACGCCCGCCTCGGCGAAGTTCGACGGCATGCCGCGCGCGGCCATCGCCACCGGCATGGTCGACGTGGTGATGACGCCGGCCGAGATCGGCGACGAGCTGTCGCAGATCGCGCGCCATCCGCACGCGCGGCTGGCGGAGCGCGGCGACCATCACACCATCGAAGAGGATCAACTGCAACGCGTGTTTGCGCTGCTCGGTCCCGCCAGCGGCGTTGACTTCCGCCAATACAAGCTGCCGACGGTCCGGCGGCGGTTACAGCGCCGGATGGCATTGCACCGCATCTCGAACATCGATCAGTACGTCGAACTGCTCGAGAAGACGCCCGACGAGGTGCGCGGCCTCTTCCAGGATCTGTTGATTCACGTGACGCGCTTCTTCCGTGAGCCCGAGTCGTTCGAGGCGCTGGCGGCCGAGGTGTTTCCCACGCTGCTCGACCGCAAGGATCCGAACCGCACGATCCGGGCGTGGGTCTGCGGGTGTGCCAGCGGCGAGGAGCCGTACTCGCTGGCGATGGCACTGCTGGAGTTCCTGCAACAGCGCCAGTCGGCGGCGCACATCCAGATCTTCGCGACCGACGTGGGCGAGACCGCCATCGAACACGCCCGCGCCGGTGTCTATCCCGCGAGCATCGCCGCCGACGTCGGCGCCGATCGCCTGCGCCGCTTCTTCACGCGCAGCGACGGCCACTACCGCGTCAGCAAACAGGTCCGCGATCTCTGCGTCTTCGCGAAGCAGGACCTCACCAGGGACCCACCATTCTCGCGGCTCGACCTGGTGATGTGCCGCAACGTGTTGATCTACATGAACGCCGTGCTGCAGCGAAAGCTCATTGCCCTCTTTCACTACGCCCTCAACCCCGAGGCCCACCTGGTGCTGGGCCAGGCCGAATCCGTCGGCCCGCAGGTGGGCCTGTTCACGCTCGTCGACAAGCGACACCGGATCTATCGCAAGAAAAGCGATTACCGCGTGGCGCGGCGCGACCCGCGGCCGCGCGAGCACACGATGGCCCTCCCATCGTCGCGGCTGCCGTCGCCGCCGCCCATCGACGCCGATCGCGGTTTGCAGACCGAGGTCAGCCGGCTGATCCTCGATCGCTATTCGCCGGCCGGCGTGGTGGTGGATTCGGATCTGCAGATCATCCAGGTGCGCGGACAGACCGGACCGTTCCTCGAGCCAGCGCCGGGCGAGGCCAGCCTCAGCCTGTTGAAGATGGTGCGCGAGGGACTGCTCTACGGCGTGCGCAGCGCGTTCCAGGCGGCGCGCACGTCCAGGCGACCGGCGCGCCGCGCCGGCCTGCGCGTAAAAGCCGGCAGCGCATGGCGCCAGGTCGACGTCGAAGTGGTGCCGCTCGCGGACACCGGCCGTCACTATCTCGTCCTGTTCGAAGACTCGCGCGCGGCCGCCTCGGCACCCGAACGGGCCCGGGCGCGGAACGGCAACGCGGGCAGGAAGGCGGCGTCGCGCAAGCCGCCGAGCCTGGACCTGCTGCAGCGCGAGCTCGAAGCCAGCCGCGCGTACATGCAGACGATCATCCAGGAGCTCGAAGCCGCCAACGAGGAACTCCAGTCGGCGAACGAAGAGATCCTGTCGAGCAACGAGGAGCTGCAAAGCACCAACGAGGAGCTCGACACCGCCAAGGAGGAATTGCAGTCGACCAATGAGGAGCTCAACACGGTGAACGATGAGCTCCAGGCGCGCAACGACGAACTGAACCTCGTCAACAGCGACCTGGTGAACCTCGTCGGCAGCGTGCAGATTGCGATCGTCATTGTTGGCAGCGATCTGCGGATCCGGCGCTTTACGCCGATGGCCGAGCGCGTGATGAACCTGATCCCCACTGATCTCGATCGCTCGATCGCCCATATCAATCCCAACCTTGATTGCCCGAACCTGCCGGAGCTGATCATCGAGTGCATGGATACCGTGGCGCCGATCGAGCGGGACGTCCGTGATCGCCAGGGACGCTGGTACGCGCTGCGCATCCGCCCGTACAAGAATCTCGACAACAAGATCGACGGTGCCGTGCTGGCGCTCTTCGACATCGATGTCCTCAAACGCTCGGAACAAAGCGGGCTGCGCGCGGACCACCTTGGCCAAGACTAAGAAGCGGCCGCACGGCAAACTCCTGGCGGCGCTCGGCGACGCGCGTCAGAAATCGACCGACGACCAGGTGCGCCGGCTGTTGCACGAGCTCCAGGTGCACGCGGAAGAGATCACCGCGCAGAACGATGAACTGAGACGCACGCAAGCCGAGCTGGAGCAGGCACGTTCACGGTACGCCGATCTCTATGACTTCGCCCCGATCGGCTTCATCACGCTCAGCAAGAGCGGCCTGGTCGCCGACGTGAACATCGCCGGCGCGGCCCTGCTTGGGTTCGACCGCGCGTTCGCCGAGGGGCTGCCAATCGCGTCGGCGATTCATGCCGCGCGTCGCCGCCGCCTCCGCCTGTTCCTGGCCTCCTGCTGGCAGCACCCGCTCGCTGCGGCACGCATACTCGAGGTCGCCACTCGGGCCACGCCCGGCAGACTTCTCCGCCTGACCTGCCGGGTGCAGGGCAGCGGACGAACCGCGCGGCTGTTCACCGCGATTGTCGACGTCACCGAGGAGCGGCGGCTCGAGCTCGAGCGCGGTGAAGCGCTCGATCGCGTCAAGGCCCTGATCGAACAGCTGGTCACGGTGCAGGAGGAGGAACGGCGGCGCATCGCCTTGAACCTTCACGATCACATCGGGCAACAGCTCACGGCCTTGCGGCTCGCGCTCGGCAGCATGCGCAACGACGAGCCCAGCTCGGACCAGAGCGTGCAGCTCGACCGGATCGACGAGATGACCTCGAGGATCGATCGCGATCTGGATTTCCTGGCGTGGGAGCTCCGGCCCGCCGCCCTCGATGATGTCGGTCTCGAGGCCGCGCTCGCGCAGTTTGTGCGGAGCTGGTCAACACAGCACCAGATCAGCGCCGAGTTCCACGGGTCGCGTTGGGAGGGCGAGCGTTTGCCGAACCACGTCGAGAGCAACCTGTATCGCATCACGCAAGAGGCGCTGAACAACGTCTTCAAGCACGCCGGCGCCACGCACGTGTCGGTGTTGCTGGAGCGACGGGCCGACGAAGCCCTGCTGATCGTCGAAGACAATGGGCGCGGATTTGATGTGGAGAAAGCGCGCGCCGCGCGCAGCCGGCACGCCGGCATGGGCCTGGTCGGCATGGAAGAACGGTCGGCGCTGATTGGCGCCCGCCTTCAATTCGAAGCCGCGCCGGGCAAGGGATCGACGCTGTTTATCCGGGTGCCGCTGAGCACGGTGATCCTCCTCCGCCAGTAGGCGCTTATCTCTGGCCCCGCCTCCTATCTCTGGCCCCGCCTCCGGCGGGGCGGGCTGGCTGGTACGGCCGTTGCTACATAGAGCCTCGATGATCCCAAGACTGTCGTGGCCGCGGTCGTGGCGGTGGCGTGCAGCGATCGCCGTAACCCTTTTATTTGTAGTCTGTTACGTCTGGTTTGTGGCCGGCCTGGTGGCCTCCATGCCCGACCGGGAGGATTTGCGCGCGTTTAGGGCAATGCCCAGCGCGAACCTCCTTTATGACGCGGCCGATCGCGTAGTTTTTACCATCGCCAGGGAACACCGAATTGAGGTGCCGCTGACGGAAGTGTCGCCGGCGCTGGTCAACGCGGTCATTGCCATCGAAGACCGCCGGTTCTTCGAACATGAGGGCGTCGATCCAATCCGCATCGCGGGTTCCGCGCTCGCGGTATTACGGGCCGGCGAAGCCGTGCAGGGCGGCAGCACGATCACGCAGCAACTCGCGCGGCAGAGCGTCGGTCGCGAGAAGACGCTGCAGCGCAAGTTGAAGGAACTGTTGTTTGCCGCGCAGCTCGAGCATCACTTTTCGAAGAACGAGATCCTCGAGCTCTACCTGAACAAGGTGTATTTCGGCGACGGCCTGTACGGCGTCGAAGCCGCCGCCCGCGGATACTTCGGCAAGACGGCATCGGAAGTGACGGTGCCGGAAGCGGCGTTGCTGGCCGGACTGCTGAAGGCACCGTCGAGCTACGCGCCGACGGTGAGCACCGAGAAGGCCGAAGCGCGGCAGGGCGTGGTGTTGAGGGCCATGCTCGAGACCAAGGCGATCACGCGCGACGAGTACGATCGCGCGCTCACGACCGTCGTCGAGATTTACGACGGCCTACGCGCGGCGGAACCGTACGGCCGGTACTTCAAGGAAGAAGTGCGCCGCCAGCTCGTGCAGCGGTTTGGCGCGGAGCGCGTGGCACAGGGTGGGCTGCGCGTGTTCACCACCATCAATCTCGAGATGCAGCGCGCGGCGGACGCCGCCGTCGAGCAAGGCCTGGTTGCGATCGAAAAAACGCTACGCAAGAAGGCTGCACCTGGCCCTTCGACTCCGCTCAGGGCGGGGGAGCCGCTGCAGGCCGCGTTGGTCTCGATCGATCCGACCAATGGTCACGTGCTCGCCATGGTCGGCGGCCGCGATTTCGTCAAAAGCTCGTTCAATCGCGCCACCCTGGCGAAGCGGCAGCCGGGGTCCGCATTCAAGCCGTTCATCTATGCGGCGGCGGTCGAAGGCGGCCTGGGTCCGGATGATCTGATCGAGGGACTGTACGAACCGGTCGATGCCACCAACGTCTCGTGGTCGCCTGATGACGAGCACGTGTTCGAAGACGCCGTGACGCTGCGCGAGGGCCTCCGGCTGTCGAGCAACCGCGCCGCGGTGCGCCTGATGGAGACGGTTGGCGTCCGCAAGGCCGTCCGCGCGGCGAGCGCCTTCGGCTTCGGCGACTTACCGGTGGTGCCGTCGGTGGCGCTTGGCGCCGGCGAGGTGACGCTGACCGCGATCACGTCCGCATACGGCGCGTTCGCGAACGGCGGCGCGGTGTATCCATCGACGTTGATCCGCCGCGTGGCGGATGCCGACGGCCAGGTGTTGTTCGAGGGACAACAGCTGCCGCTGCGAGCCATCCGTCCGGTGACGGCGTACTTGATGGCCGACATGCTGCGCGGTGTGATCGATGCAGGCACCGGCTACCGCGCCCGCCAGCTCGGATTCTCCCTGCCGGCGGGCGGCAAGACCGGCACCACCAACGACTACCGCGACGCGTGGTTCATCGGCTTCACGCCGTCGATTGTCACCGGCGTGTGGGTGGGCCACGATCAACCGCAGACGATTCGCCGCGACGGCTATGCCTCGGAGCTGGCGGTGCCGATGTGGGCGCGCTACATGAAAGCGGCTACCAAGGGACACAAGGCTACCTGGGTAAGTCGACCGCGTGGCGCGCAGCGGGACGCCCGCGTCAATCCGCCCGCGCCCGCGCCAACGCAACGAAGATCCTGGTGGTCGCGGGTGTTTGGGTTTTAGCAGAAACAGTCAACAGTCGACAGTCGGCAGTTCAGAGTTTTCAGTCAACAGTCAGCAGTTCAATCGGCAGTCAATAGTTCTGGACTTCTGGCTGTCGCGGGCCTTCGAGTTTTGATACAGTCGGTTTCGTGAGGCCCTCGTTCCGGGGCCTCTTTGGTTTTTCCCAGGAGATCTATGGCGAAACACGAAGTTGCGACTCGACGTGTGCTGTACGAAATTCCCGGAATGGAATCGGTCCGCGTGCGACAGGAGCAATTCCGCGGCGCCGACGGGGGGCCATTGCCGCTCGGGATCTATGAGCCGGCCGCACCGGCTGGCCGTGCGTGGGTCGCGATTCTCGAGGGCTATCCCGATCCTGGTTTCGAGCAGCGGCTTGGCTGCAAGTTCATGGACATGGAATGGACGATCTCGATCGCGAAATTGATCGCGGCGTCGGGGATGACCGCGGTCACGCATTCCAATCGAGATCCGGAGCCTGATGCGCTCGCGTTGATGGATCACCTCAACGCCAGCGGCGGCAAGGTCGGGATCTGGGCGACGTCGGGTCATGGGCCGGTCGCGCTCTCGGCGGCCACGAAGGCGGCGTGTGCGGTGCTGACCAACCCGGTGACAAAGGAATTCTGTCCGAATACGCCCTTGTTCCTCGTGCGGTCGGGGAAGGACGATACGCCCGGTCTCAACCGGGCCCTCGATAGGTTTGCCGCCAAGGCGATCGAGCACAACCGGCCGATCACGCTCGTCAACTACCCGGCGGCGCCGCACGCATTTGAGCTGTTCGTCGACAGCCCGCAAACCCGGCGGATCTTGCAGCAGGGCCTGGCGTTCCTGCGGGCTCATTTGATGTAGATTTAGGCCACAGAAGGCGCCGAAATGTTGAATTGGGGCCAGACCCCGCTTTTCAACATTTTCGCAACTTCAGAGCCAAAATCTGGCAACTGTTGAAAAACGGGGTCTGGCCCCAATTCAACATTTGCGACACGTCGGACAGAACACTCGGCAGCGCAAGGAGACGTCATGGTGCGTTCGTTAGGGTGGGTCGGCGTTGGAATCGTCACCGTATCTGCGTTCACCGCGCTGACATTGCGAGCGCACTCGCAAGCCGGCGCGCCTGCAGCTGAGGTCACGTTCACGAAGGATGTGGCGCCGATTCTTCAGCGGAGCTGCGAGAACTGCCATCGTCCGGACGGCGTGGCGCCGATGGCGCTGCGGACCTATGAAGAAGTGCGTCCGTGGGCGCGCGCGATCAAGCAGCGCACGGAGATGGGACCGCGCGCCGGCGTCATGCCGCCGTGGTATGTCGAGAAGAACATCGGCATCCAGATGTTCAAGAACGATCCGTCCTTGAGCGCCGAGGAACTTGCGTTGATCGCGACGTGGGCCGACAGTGGCGCGCCGCGCGGCGAGCTGGCCGACATGCCGCCGCCGCGGGTCTGGAACGACGCCACGAAGTGGTCGATCGGCACGCCCGATCTCGTGGTCCGCACCACCGACGTCCTGGTCAAGGCGACCGCGCCCGACTGGTGGGGCGAAATTCCACGCGTCGCCATCCCGATCACCGAGGATCGCTACGTCGCCGCGCTCGAAATCAGGGAAGTGAATGACGTCGGCTCGTCCGGTACCGGCCGCGAGACGGTTGGCGGCCGCTACGTGTTCCATCACATGATCTGGAGCACGCGCGTGCTTGGCGAGGCCGCGCCGGATCCAAACGTCCCCGACGACAGCACGTCCTGGCCGGTACACGAAGTGGGCCGCGAAGCGGACATCTTCGATGTGAAATCCGCCCGGCTGCTGAAGGCGGGTTCGAGCATCGTGTCCGACTCGGTGCACCTCCACTCGAACGGACGCGACACCACCGCGCATCTCGAGATCGCCTTCAAGTTCATGCCGCGCGGCTACCAGCCCGAGTACCGCCGCGCCACCTACGCGCTCGGCAACGGCGTCGACATCGATATCCGCGCGATGGAACCGAACCAGCAGCTGCACGCCTACGCGCTGCTGAAGGAGAACACCAAGATCCTGTCCTTCGAGCCGCACCTGCACGCGCCGGGCGCGCGCATGTGCCTCGAGGCGATCTGGGGCTACAACATCCAGACCATCAACTGCGTCGGCTACGACCACAACTGGGTCCGCGGCTACGACTATGACGATGATGCGGCGCCGCTGCTGCCGAAGGACACCATCCTGCACATCGTCGGCTACATGGACAATTCGCCGTCGAACAAGAACGTGCCCGACCCGAGGAACTGGCAGGGTTCAGGCAATCGATCGGTGGCGAACATGTTCATCGATCTCGGCAACCGCGTCTTCCTCACCGACGAGCAGTTCCACGCGGAGATGGCGGCGCGTCGAGAGAGACTGAAGCTCACGCGCAACAGCGTGGTGATCGGTTGTCCGTTGTGCAACGTGTTGCCACAGCCGCCAACCGCGACTCGCCAACAGCAATGAAAAGGGGCTTGGGGCTTGGGACTTGGGGCTTGCAAATGCCTGCCGCGGTTTTTTTCGCGCTTCTCGCGGCCACGTCCTTTAGCCAATCGCTGTCGTACTCGAGCGGGCAGAATGTGTCGCCGGCCTACGAAGGATGGGAAGTGGGCCCCGACGGCACGAAGTATTTTGTGTTCGGCTACATGAATCGCAACTGGCAGGAAGAGATCGATGTTCCGATTGGGCCGGGGAACAGCTTCAACATCGGCGGCCCCGATCAAGGACAGCCGACGCATTTTCTCCCACGGCGCAACCGCTTCATCTTTCGCGTGCCGGTGCCGAAAGGCTTCTCCGATACCGACGAGCTCGTCTGGACCCTGACCACGCAGGGGAAGACCGAGAAGGCCTACGCGAGCCTCCGTCTCGATTACCAGATCGACGACGTGGTGCGCGCGTCGGAAACCGGCGCGCTCGGCGCGGGATCGAGCAGCCCGGAGATTCGGTCAAATCGTCCACCGTCGATCGAGATTCAGGGACGCAAGTCGCTCACCGCCAAAGTCGGCGAGCCGGTCACGCTCACCGCGGTTGTGACCGACGACGGCATTCCGAAGCGCCGCGGCTCAGGGCTGGCCGGCGCGGCGGTCAGCAACGCGGGTTCGCGGCAGGTGACGCGGGACACGCGCGTCAACCGCGCGATGCAGCCGCCGGCGCGCGTCACTGTTGGCAAGAACGTCGGCTTGCACGTCTCGTGGTTCCTGTACCGCGGCGCGGGCGCGGTGACGTTCACGCCCGAACAGATCATGCCGTGGGAAGACACGCGCGTCGGCGCGAACTCGCCGTGGGCGCCAGTGTGGATGCCGCCGCCGATGCCGCCGAATGGCAGGGTCAGCGTGCAGGTGAGCTTCGCCGAGCCCGGCGTGTATGTGCTGCGATCGCGGGCCGATGATGGCGCGCTGACCGCTGACGGCGAAGTGACGATCACCGTAAGTCCCTAGTCGCTGTTCTGCCCTAAGTACGCACGCGTTTTCCGGATCCCGGTTCCCGGATCCCGGATCCCGGCGCGCATTACTGGCTCGTCTCTTGCTCTTTCACTGCGGTGGAGGAGCAGCACATGCCCACGAATAGCAGGAAGAGTTCAAGCGGCGAACAGACCGAGCGGCCCAATGGCCCGCACAGGGGCGGCAACGGGTCCGTCGCCGGCGCCGAGACCGGCACCAATGGCGGCACGACGCATGGACTGCTGGGCGGCCTCAAGCAGAACGTTACGTCGCGCGTTGACGAGCAGAAAAATCGCGCGGCGGACGGGCTTGGCGGCATCGCCAATGTGTTCCGCAGCGCCGGCAACGAGCTGCGCAGCGAGAACGAAATGGTCGCGGGGTACGTCGACATGGCGAGCGACCAGCTGAAGCGTTTTGCGGATCAGATTCGCCAGAAAGGCGTCACCGACATGCTGGATGACGTCCACGACTTTGCCCGCCGGCGGCCGGTGCTCTTCATTGGCGGCGCGTTCCTGGTTGGACTAGGCTTCGCACGCTTCCTCAAGAGCTCGGCGGAACGCCAGGCGTACGACGAACAGGCATCGAGCGGCTTCAGTAGCGTCGACCCGATGACGACCTCGTCGGTGCCGTCCTACGGTGGCGGCGGTTACGGCGAAGCCGGCTACTAGGCGTAGGGAGGTATTTATGGACGTGCCACGCATGGATCGATCGCTCGGAGAACTGTTCTCCGATTTGTCCCAGCAGACTTCGGAGCTCATCCGCCAGGAAATGCGGCTGGCGAAAGCCGAGTTGAGCGCGACGGCGGCGGAGGTCGGGCGCCACGCGATGATGATCGTCGCGGGCGTCGTGTTCGGACTCGCCGCGGTGATGACCCTGGCCGCGGCGCTGGCCCTGGTGTTGATCGAAGTCGGCGTCGTGCCGTGGCTGGCCGCGGTCATTACGGCGGCGGCCATGGGCGCCACGGCTTTCATGCTCGCGCAGGCGGGCATCACGGCGTTGAAGAACAAGTCAATCGCACCCATCGAGACGATGCATTCCCTGAAGGAGACGACCCAGTGGCTCAAGAACCCTTCGACTCGTTGACTCGCCGGGAGGCGAGCCAACTCGCTCAGGGCGGGCGGCCCTTCGACCAGTTGACCAGCCGGGAGGCGAGCCAACTCGCTCGGGGCGGGCGGAACGAGACGGCCGAGATCAAAAACGAAATCGAGCGGACCCGCATCGAGCTGAGCGAAACACTCGGTGAAATCCAGGAACGGCTGCGCCCCAATCACCTGATCCAGCAGGCGAAGGACACCGTGACGGAAGCAGCGACCGGAAAGGTGAGGAACATCATGTATTCGGCAGGCGAAAAGGCCACGATGGTGGCGGATCAGACGAAGTACGCAGGCAGAACCGTGGCGGATTTCGTCCGCACGCACCCGGTGCAGATGGCGCTGGTTGCCGGCGGCGTGGCTTGGTGGCTGCTGCGCGGCCGCGACCGGTCCGGCGACTGGGAAGGCGCGTCGGAAGGCTGGCAGGACGCCGGCCACCGATTAGACACCGATTCTGCCTATGGCGAGGACCGCTCGCTGCGCGAGAGAGTTGGCGAGTACGCTTCGACCGCACGTGAGACGGTGGGTGAGTACGCCGCCAGTGCGAAGGGCTACGCCGCCAGCACCAGGGACAGCGTGAGCGACGCCGCCGAAGCGGCGCGTTACCGGGCCCGCGAGGCGTCCGAACGCGCTCGTCTGGCCGCGCAGTCGGCCTCGGTGCGCGCGCAGGATACCTGGCAGCGCGCCAGCACGTCGGTGGACGACTGGGTGCGTGAATATCCGCTCGCGGCCGGCGCCATTGCCGTGGCCGTGGGCGCCGCGATCGGTCTCTCGGTGCCGAGCACGGAGATCGAGAACCGTGCCCTCGGTGAGCAGCGCGATCTGGCGCTCGAGAAGGCGCGCCTCGCCGCCGATCAAATCAAAGAGAACGTCTCGCAGAAGGTCCAGGACGTGGCCGAGTCCGTGCTGGACGTCACGGGCGCCACTCCAACCGGCTCGACGACCGAGCCGTCACAAGGACGTGTGTAATGAGCCGCTTTACGCTCCGGGCAGGACGCCGCAAGCTGCGCCGGATGTTGCGCCTGGCCGTTTGGGGGCACTACACCCCGGCGGCGGCTTAAACTTGGTATCTGGTATCAGGGATGGGGTTTGGGGGATGGGGCATCGGGGATCGGGGATCGGGGATCGGGGATCAGTAGTCGATCCCGGATCCCTGATCCCCGATCCCTGATGGCTGTCTCCATCGATCGTGAAGAACTGAACGGCGTGCACGAGTTCGTGCTGCGCATCGACGGCGAGCGCCTCGGGTTTCTCGAATTCACGCGGCCCGAAGTGGGCCTGATGCGGATCGAGTACGTCGAGGTCTCGCCGGAGCTGCGCGGCACCGGGCTCGGGCGCCAGCTCGTTGCGAAGGCCGTTGAATTCGCCAGGGACGCCGGGCTGCGCGTCGTCCCGATCTGCAGCTACGCTCGCGCCGTGATCGAACGCGATCCGGTGATGAGCCTCGCAATGCGATAATCAGATCCCCCGCCCACTCGCGGGGGCTATGACCACATTTCATCCCGCAGTTGAACG
>CAZEMI010000103.1:0-7511 GCA_964513235.1 uncultured Acidobacterium sp. | reverse complement strand
TCCCGTGCTCGGCGTCTGGAGCGACGGCGATCCGTTTCTCACCGAGCGGCAAGTACTGACGTCACCCGAACGCGTGACCGGTCCGTGGCGCTACGAGAAGATCACCGGCGCCGGCCATTGGCTGATGCTCGACAAGCCCGTTGAAGTGAATCGTCTATTGGTTGATTTCTTGAAGCCCTGACCACCGGGCGCCGCCATCTTACACTCGCGCACCCGCGCGTAGTAAACGGGGTATAGTCGCCTCGTTCAAACCACCAGGTGATTGCGTTGACTCCAGTGCCTCCTTCAGCCGGCGATCCGCACGTCACGAGTACCGAAACCCACGGCGGTTTCGATACGCCTGGTGGCGGCGTCAGTTTCGGTCCCTATCGTCTCCTGCAACGACTCGGCGAAGGCGGCATGGGTGAGGTGTGGCTGGCTGAGCAGACGCGACCAGTTCGCAGGCAAGTCGCGCTCAAGGTCGTCAAGGCCGGGATGGATACCGCGCAAGTGCTGGCGCGTTTCGATGCCGAGCGCCAGGCGCTGGCCCTCATGGATCATCCGGGTATCGCGCGGATCTTCGATGGCGGGAGCACGCCCGAGGGGAGGCCGTACTTCGTCATGGAGTACGTGCGGGGTGAAGCCATCAACCGCTACTGCGACGTGAACCGCCTGTCGATTCACGACCGTCTCGAATTGTTCATCCACTTGTGCGACGGTGTTCAGCACGCGCATCAGAAAGGCATCATTCACCGCGACTTGAAACCGTCGAATGTCCTGGTATCGGCCGCCAACGGCAAGCCCGCCGTGCACGTCATCGACTTCGGCATCGCCAAGGCGATGGCACAGCCGTTGACCGATCAGCCCCTGTTCACCGGCATCGGCGGGTTTGTCGGCACGCCCGATTACATGAGCCCGGAACAGGCGGAACTGTCGTCGCTCGACGTCGACACGCGCAGCGATGTCTACTCGCTCGGGGTCATGTTGTATCAGCTGCTGACGGGCACGCTGCCGTTCGACGGCGACAAGCTCAGGGCCGCGGGCGTCGACGAGTTTCGACGCACCATTCGGGAACAGGAACCGCCCAAGCCGAGTACGCGCATCACCGATCCGCAGACCGATTCGACGACCGCGGCCGAACGGCGACGCGCGCAACCGGCGAAACTGGCCAGCCTGCTTCGTGGTGATCTCGACTGGATCACGTTGAAGGCGCTTGAGAAGGACCGCACGCGCCGTTACCAGACCGTCAACGCCATGGCCCTCGACGTGCGGCGCCACCTCAATGACGAGCCGGTGCTGGCCGGACCGCCGAGCGCAACCTACCGTGCGCGCAAGTTCGTGCGCCGTCACCGTGTCGGCGTGGCCGCGGCCGTCGCGGCGGTGATGATGCTGGTGGCATTCGCCGGGCTGACGGCGGTCCAGGCCCGGCGGATCGCGAGCGAGCGCGATCGCGCGAACGTGGAAGCCGCCACGGCCAGGCGCGTCTCCGACTTTCTGGTTGGTTTGTTTCGCGTTGCCGACCCCAGTGAGACGCGCGGTCGGAATGTGACGGCTCGCGAGATTCTCGACCGGGGCGCGGCCGAGCTCGAGAAGCTTCGTGACCAGCCCGATATCCAGGCGCGTTTACAAGCGACGATCGGTTCGGTTTACACGGGGCTCGGTGCTTACAGCGATGCTGGTGCGTTGTTGGAACAGGCTGTCGCTACGCGGCGACGCGTCCTCGGACCTGATCATCCCGAGACCTTGTCTGCACTCAACGATCTCGCCAACTTGTTCTGGTACCAGGGTCGCTACAACGAGGCAGAGCCGGTTTACCTTGAAGTCGTCGAGCGCAGCGCGAAGGTGCTCGGCAATGAGAATGCCGCTACGCTGAGAGGCCGTTTTGACTTGGCGAGCAACTATTCTAGGCAGCGAAGGTGGCCTGAGGCCGAACGGCTGCAGCGACAGACGTTGGCCATTCAACAACAGACACTAGGAAAGGATCATCCAGATACACTGGCGTCGCTGGGCAACTTGGCTGCTTATCTCAACGCCCAGGAGCGCTATGGTGATGCCGCAGGGATCTTGAACGAAGTCATCGAAGGTCGACGCCGGGTGCTTGGCGCGGATCATCCGTCGACGCTGGTCTCACTCGGCAATTTGGGCTTTTCATATCACCACATGGGTGACCACGCGCGTGCTGAAGCCATTTACCTCGAGGCGCTCGCCTTACAACGGCGGGTGAACGGGGAGAAGCACCGGCGAACGGCCTTGGTCGCCTCTAACTTGGCAGACTTGTATGTCCAGCTGCACCGTTATGAAGAAGCGGAGCCGGTGGCGATATCGGCGCACGAGGGATATCTCTACTCTCTTGGCCCCGCAAGTGCAGATACTCAGAAAACGGTCAAACTTCTAATCGAAGTTTACCAAGCGCTGGGCGAATCCAGCAAGGCATCGCAGTGGCGCGCCAAGCTTGCAGGCGCGCGGGTCGAGTCGAAGTAACGCCGAACTAGCGATCCCAGGCGTCCGACTGCAGCCGCTTCGACCGCAGCGTGTCGCGAACCGTGCCGGGCAACAAATTGGCACGGCGAGCGCCCTGTATGGTCTGCCGCATGTAGTCGCGGAGCTTGTTCATCTCGGTGGTCATCGACTGGTAGTAGTCGACGCAGCCCGCCGCCGCATCGCCCGGACTGGCGCCGGGCGCGAATACGGCAAACCATTCCCGGTCGTACGAGCCTCGGATCGGCGATTTGTAACAGGTGCTTCGAAAACGCTTCCAGTACTCATCGAGCAGGTCCGCGGCCTCTTCGGCCGAGCCCACGCGCTGGGTGAATTCCTGTTCGCCCTGCTGCTGCCTGCGGTCGCTTTCGGAAGGTGCGCCGCCGGGCACCATCGGCTCGATATTCGCGAGCCCGGTCTGGCCCGATCCGAGATTGGTCTCGCGGCCTTCCAGAATGTCGCGCGCGTGATCGATCGACACGGCGAAGTTGAGACCCTGCTGGCCCTTGTAGCCGGCCGTGAGGATGCCCACCACGCGTCCGCTGCGATCGAGCATCGGCCCGCCGCTGTTGCCCGGATTGGCCGCGGCGTCCGACTGCACCAGGGTCACGCCGCCGCTGTTGCGAAGTCCGCTGACGATGCCGCGCGACACGCTGTTCTGCAGCGTGCCCAGCGCCGAGCCAATCACCACCACTTCCTGTCCCGCCTTGAGTGATTGCGACGTGCCCATCGGCAAAAACGGCTGCGACGCCGATCCTTGCGCCACCTTCAACACGGCGATGTCGAACGCCGGCGCGCGCGTGTGCACGCGCGCGCTCACCGGGGAGCCGTCCATCCGCCGCAGCGTGACGTAGCCGTCCTGCTGGACGACGTGCACGTTCGTGATCAGCGTGTCGTGTTGCACGAAAAACGCGCTGCCGCGGCCGCTCGTGGTTTCGACCAGGACGATCGACGGCATCGCCCGCGAGACCATGTCTTCGAGCGCCGGCGTCAGGGCCGGGTCGGATGGCGCGGCAACGAGCGGATCGGCCGCCGACGGCTGGTCACGCTCCGCGTCCTTCATTCTTGCCGCCGCGTCCCACGCGCGCTGTTCGGGTGACAGCTGCCGCTGGGAGGGCGACGGCACGGCGAGTGCGCCCGGCGCCTCGGACGACTCAACTTCCATGGATTGAGGGGGCGGCTCGGCGGGCGTCTCGCGACCCAACGTCCAGTACGCCGTGCCGCCAACGAGCAACGCGAGCACCACGAACGTGGGCCACGCGCGCTTGGCTGGCTCGTCGGCCTCGTCGACGGCGGTCTCGATGTCTGCGGGCAGAACGGTGCCGCAACGGCATTTGGCCACCGAGCGTGGAACCTGCCGGCCGCATGATGGACATTTGCGGCCAAGTCCAGACGATGGGCGGTCAGGCATGGGTCATAATAGTTATTTCGGCCGTGACCCAGCCTCACATTAGGAACTTCTCCATCATCGCCCATATCGACCATGGGAAATCGACGCTGGCCGACCGATTTCTCGAGGTGACGGGAGCGTTGCAGGCGCGTGAGATGTCGGCCCAGGTCCTGGACACCATGGATTTGGAGCGCGAGCGCGGCATTACCATCAAGGCCCACCCGGTCCGGCTCACGTATACGGCCGCGGACGGCCAGACCTACATCCTCAACCTGATCGACA
Source organism: uncultured Acidobacterium sp. (assembly GCA_964513235.1). Lineage (GTDB taxonomy): Bacteria > Acidobacteriota > Vicinamibacteria > Vicinamibacterales > UBA2999 > 12-FULL-67-14b. The sequence continues at coordinate 3,382 of CAZEMI010000103.1, read as the reverse complement.
CCCCCGGCCACGTGGACTTCAGTTACGAGGTCACCCGGTCGCTGGCGGCGTGCGAAGGCGCGTTGCTGCTGGTCGACGCGTCGCAGGGGGTTGAAGCGCAGACGCTGGCCAACGCCTACCTCGCGGTGGAGAACAACCTCGAGATCATTCCGGTGATCAACAAGATCGATCTGCCGAGCGCGCAGCCGGAGGAGGCGCGCCGCCAGCTCGAGGACATCATCGGGTTGGATGGCGACACGGCGATTCTCGCCAGCGCGAAAGAAGGCACCGGCGTCGTCGACATCCTCGAAGCCGTCGTCAAGCGGGTGCCGCCGCCGGAAGGCGATCCCGCCGCGCCCCTCAAGGCGTTGATTTTCGACTCGTGGTACGACGCCTATCGCGGCGTTGTGATCGTCGTGCGCGTGCTCGAAGGCACGATCCGCAACGGCATGAAGGTCACGCTGATGAACACGCGGCAGGACCACGAGGTGGAATCGCTGGGCGTGTTCACGCCGAAGGCGGTGCCGGTGGAGCAGTTGGGGCCGGGCGAAGTCGGCTTCATTGCGTGCGGCATCAAGGTGGTGGCCGACGCGCAGATCGGCGACACCGTGACGGAAACGGCGCGGCCGACGCCGGCTCCGTTCCCCGGCTTCAAAGAGTTGAAGCCGATGGTGTTCGCCGGCTTGTATCCGGTGGAAAGCCATCAGTACGCCGAGTTGCGCGAATCACTCGAGAAGCTGCGGCTCAACGACTCCGCGTTTTTCTTCGAGCCCGAGACCTCGATGGCGCTCGGCTTCGGCTTCCGCTGCGGGTTTCTCGGGCTGCTGCACATGGAGATCGTGCAGGAGCGTCTCGAGCGCGAGTTCAACATGGACCTGGTCACCACGGCGCCGGGCGTGCTGTACCGGGTGACGAAGACCGACGGCGACGTGATCGAGATCGACAGCCCCGCGAAGCTGCCCGAGACCGGCCACATCGACACGATCGAAGAGCCGGTGATCACCGCGATGATCCTGACGCCCGCCGAGTTCGTCGGCGCGATCCTGCAGCTGTGCCAGGACAAGCGCGGCGTGCAGAAGGCGCTCGAGTTCAAGGCCGCCGACCGCGTCCTGATCTCGTACGAGCTGCCGTTCAACGAGGTGGTGCTGGACTTCTACGATCGGCTGAAGACGATTTCGCGCGGCTACGCCTCGCTCGATTATCACGTCACCGGTTATTGGGAATCGCCGCTCGTCAAACTCGACATCCTGGTCAACGGCGAGCCGGTGGACGCCTTGTCGATCATCGTCCACCGCGATCGCGCCTACGATCGCGGCCGGCAGCTGGCCTCGAAGATGCGGGAATTGATCCCGCGGCAGATGTTCGAAGTGGCGATCCAGGCGGCGATCGGCGCGCGCGTGATTGCCCGCGAGTCGGTGAAGGCGCTGCGCAAGAACGTGCTCGCCAAGTGCTACGGCGGCGACATCTCGCGCAAGCGCAAGCTGCTGGAGAAGCAGAAGGAAGGCAAGAAACGCATGAAGCGCGTCGGCACCGTCGACATTCCGCAGGAAGCGTTTCTCGCCGTGTTGAAGATCGGAGAGGACTAGCGATGGCGGACGCCACGTTCCAGAAATCCACGCTCCGCGAATATTTCGAATCGATCCTCGTCGCGGTGGTTCTGGCGCTGTTCGTCCGGACGTTCGTCTTCCAGGCCTTCAAGATTCCCACCGGCTCGATGAAACCCAACCTGCTCGTCGGCGATCACCTGATCGTCAACAAGTTCATCTTCGCGCCGACCGCGTCGCCGCTCGAGAAGGCGTTGTTGCCGATGCGGTCGATTCGCCGCGGCGACATCATCGTGTTCAAGTTCCCGGAGGAGCCGGAGCGCGATTTCATCAAGCGCGTGATTGGACTGCCGGGCGAAACGCTGGAGCTCAAGAACCAGACGGTGCTGATCAACGGGCAGCCCCTGACCGAGGACTATGCCCACTACCTGTTCCCGCCGCCGGTGGACGGGACCGACTATATCCGGCGCAAGTACGGGCCGGTCACGGTGCCGGACGGCCACTTTTTCATGATGGGTGATAACCGGGACGACTCGCAGGACAGCCGGTTTTGGGGTTTCCTGCCGCAGTCGTATGTGAAAGGCCGCGCGCTGTTTATCTACTGGTCATTCGACGTCCCGGACGATGGATCGGGGGGCGGGTTCGCGCCCCGGTGGGGCAGGCTATTCCACCAGATCCATTGAGCCGAAAAGACGTCTGGTAGGTTCCGCCCCGAGTCCGGGAGGCTTAGCCCGCCGACCTGTCCGCCGTAGCCTCGGCGGAGGCGGCAGCCTTGGCGAAGGCGGGCCGGAGACGCATGAAGACCATCATCAAGATCGTCATTGCGCTGGTTGTGCTGACGGCCTGCTTCCAGGCCGCCCGCTACGCCCTCAACAACTTCCAGTTCGAGGATGCCGTGCAGCAGCGCCTGCTGTTTGACACCCGCGCCAGCGACGCGGAAGTCGTGACGACCGTGATGCGGATCGCGCGGGAGTACTCGATCGTGCTCAGGGAAGAGGATATTTCGGTCCAGATGGTTGGTATGGATCGCGTGGTCGACATGCCGTATACCGTGACGATTCCCCTCCTGCCGGGGTTGTTCGAGTACCCGTGGAGATTCACGCCCAAGGCGTCCACCCGCTTGATCGCCGGTATCTCCGGCCCGAACCGCTAGAGCGCCTGCATCGCGCTTGACGCATCGGCGACGGCGGCCGACGACAGTCGTGCCGCCTCCGCGTCGGTCGACGATGTGAATCCCTCGTCTTTGATACTTTCGAGATTGCTCCGCACGTTGGCGTAGGCGCCGGCCGCGGCCGCGCCGAGCAGCGCGATCGCCACGCCCGCGTCGCTCGCCGCGGCTCGATGGCCGTGTTGCGCCACGGCCTGGGCCTGAGCGAGGGCGTCCGTGCAGGCGCGCAGCGTATCCAGCGGCACGATGGTTGCGCCGCGCAGGGCGTGCTGGATGGCACTCGAGCGCGCGGCCTTGTCTTGGTCCGACACCTTCGGCAGACGGTAGGCGGCCATCACCGCGTTGAACGACTCGCTGTCGGCATCGGCGAGTCGCGTGAGGTCGGTGGTCAGCGGCTGCAGCACCGCGCGCGCCTTCCCAAGCGCGGCTTTTTCCTCGTCCGTGTTGTTCCTCGATTTCGCGAGCCCTGTCACCATCACGAGCAACGACGCGCCCATCGCCCCGGCGATCGCCGCCGCCGTGCCGCCGCCCGGCGTCGGTTCCGGGCTCGCCAGCGCCTCGAGCAACTGCCCCACCGACATGTCTGCGAACATACCCAAAATTCTAGTTCGCTAACTTGGGGTCAGACGTCGAAAATTAGCGATTCGCTAACTTGGGGTCAGAGCTGGCTTTTTAGCGAATCGCTAATTTT
>CAZEMI010000102.1:0-6928 GCA_964513235.1 uncultured Acidobacterium sp. | reverse complement strand
TCGCGTGGCGGTGTCGATCACGGTCAGGTCACCGGAGTTTTCGTTGGTGACGTACAGCCGACCCGCCGGCGTCGACACGCTGGGTTCAGCCGGCGCCGCCTGCTGCTGCGGCGGCGGCTGCGAGCACGACACGAGCGCGGCGACGAGCGTCACGCCGAGCCTTATGCCGAACAATGGCAGGCGAGCGGTCATGAGGCCTCCGCCGCCACTGCGGCAATCAGCGCCTTGATGTAGCCGAACGCAAATGCGAAACCCTGCAGCCGGTTGGTATCACCTTCAACCGTTGGCACGTGGTCCGGCATCATCATGCCGTCGTATCCGACGTCGCGATAGGTGCGCATCGCTGTCAGCATGTCGACGTCGCCATTGTCGATGAACGTCTCGCGGAAATTCAGGAAGCCGCCGGCGATGTTGCGGAAGTGCACATTGAAGATCTTCTTGCGCTCGCCAAAGTAGCGAATCACGTCGAAGATCTGCTCGCCCGGCTTCTCGAGCATCTCCGACACCGTGCCCTGGCAGAAATTGAGCCCGTGATACGGGCTCTCCGCGATCGACGCGAATCGTTTCAATCCGTCGACGGAGCCGAGCACCGTTTCGACGCCGCGCCAGCCTTTGCCCCGGGGCATGCCCGGGTCCTGCGGATGACAGGCGAGCCGCACCTTGTACTCCGCGGCGACCGGGACGACGCGTTCGAGGAAGTAGGTGATGCGTTCCCAATACAAATCGGCGTCGACTGGTCCGGCCTCCGTCAGCGGTGGATCCTGTTTCGCATCGGCATAGACGAAGGTGCTGTAGCTCGCGCCGCCGCGGCCTATAGTGGGCGCGGTGCGCGGAATGCCGATCAAGGTCAGGTTGTACTTCGCGGAGGGAATGCCGGCCCGCGACGTGTTCCGAATCATCTGGCAGAGGTCGTCGATCTGCTTGTTGCGCTCCGGATCCTTCGCGAGCAGAATCGCCGGGTTTTCGCTGCGTGAAATTTCGCTGGAACTGAGCGGGAGCGGCACCATGTCGAGCGTGATGCCGAAAGACTCGACGCGTTCGCGCAGGCGCGTGAGGCCGTCCACCGTCCAGGCCGCGTCGAGCGTCCGCGACGGCAACCGGCTGCAGATATGATTGACGCCGAACCCGGCCAGCACGCGCAGGATGGCATCGGAATCCCCATGTTGAGTACCGACTTTCATCAGCGCCTTCGGGCGCGCCGCCGTGCGCTGCACGGCGGGCTCGGCCGCGATGGCGGCCTCGACGCGCCGGTCAAGCAGCGAGCCGGCGACGGCAGCGGTCAAGCCTACAAATTGGCGGCGATCCATGGCATCCTCGCGGGGATTATGACCCCACTCGCTGTAAAAATACGCACCCTTCGCAACTGGTGCACAGTGTGCACATTGTGCACATTGTGCACATTGTGCACGCTGCGCACCCTGGCAGGGTTCCAAATGTCTGACGTGCGACTAATGACCCTCGATCCCGGCCACTTCCATGCCGCTTTGATTCAGAAGGAGATGTATCCGGGCGTGGCCGCGCGCGTGGACGTGTATGCGCCGCAAGGCTGGGACCTCGACGAGCACTTGAAACGCGTCGCTGCCTACAACAAGCGGGCAGAGAAGCCGACCGCGTGGCAGATGGAGGTCCACACCGGCGCGGATTTCTTCGAGCGGATGCTGCGTGAGCGGCCGGGCAACGCCGTGATTCTCTCGGGAAAAAACCGGCCGAAGATCGACCGCATCGCGCGGTCGGTGGGCGCCGGCCTGCACGTGCTCGCCGACAAGCCGTGGATTCTGACCGAGGCCGACCTTCCGAAGCTTGACGCGGTGCTCGCCGATGCCGATCGCCAGGGCGTTGTCGCCTACGACATCATGACCGAGCGCTTCGAGATCACCACGATGCTTCAGCGGGCGCTCGTCAACGACGCGGCGGTGTTTGGCGAGATCGTCAACGGCACGGAAGCGGATCCTGCCGTCTACATGGAGAGCGTGCACCACCTGATGAAGGTGGTGTCGGGCGCGCCGAACGTCCGCCCGGCGTGGTTTTTTGACGCCGTGGAGCAGGGCGAAGGCCTGAACGACATCGGCACGCACCTGGTCGACCTCGTGCAGTGGACCTTGTTTCCCGAACGGCCTATTGACTATCGATCCGACATCCGCGTGCTGGCCGCGCGGCGCTGGCCCACCGTGATTCCCGAGACCCAGTTCCAGCGCGTGACGGGCGGGCAGCGATTCGGCCGGAATCTCACACAGTCACTGACGGATGGCGCGCTCGAGTACTACGCGAACACGCTGGTGTCGTATGCGCTGCGGGGTGTGCATACGAAGTTGAACGTGATCTGGGACTGGGAAGCGCCGCCGGGCGGAGGCGATACCCACTTTGCGTTCTACCGCGGCACGCGGGCGCGCATCGAGGTTCGGCAGACCGCCGCGGATCGCTACCTGACCGAACTGTTCGTCGTCCCGGCCGCGCCGGAACTGCGGGCCGAGGTGCTCCGGGCCACGCGCGCGGCGATTGCGCAGTTGGCCGGCGCGTATCGCGGCATTGGCGTGGAAGAGCGGGGCGCCGAGATCCACATCACCGTGCCGCCCGCACTTCGCGACGGCCACGAGGCGCATTTTGCACAGGTCGCGGCCAATTTCCTCGGCTACGTGCGCGATCGACGCACGTTACCGGCGTGGGAACGGCCCAACATGCTGGCGAAGTATTACGTGACGACCGCCGGAACCGCGTTGAGCCGCACGTCGCCCGCCCGCGCCGCCAGGCGCATCGCACCGCGCTGACTCGGCGGTGAGGCGGAGCCTCGCTAGCCGTTACCGTTCGGCGTTTTTCGGGCCTTTGGTAGCGGTAACTCCGTTTACTTTACCGATAAAGCATGTTTACCTACCGGCACTCGAGGAGGACGGGTGTCATGACCAGACGTCTTGTGTTGTTCGTCGTGCTGCTGTCGGTGATCGGCGTCGGAAACACGTTCGCGCAATCCTCGATGGGGACGGTCGTGGGCACCGTGACCGATTCGTCGGGCGCGGTCATCCCGGGCGCCTCCGTCACGCTCACCAGCCTGGATACCGCCATCGCCGCCACGCGCGTCAGTGGTGACCGCGGCCATTTCACCTTTGTCAACGTGCGCCCTGGCAACTACGAGATCGCGGTCGAACTCACCGGGTTCTCGATGGCCAAGGTGCCGGCATTCGCCGTGGGCGTCAACGAAACGGTGGCGCGCAACGTCTCGCTGCAGGTCGGCACCGCTACCGAGACGGTGACGGTCACGGCGCAGTCGGAGTTGCTGCAGACCTCGTCGGTGGGCCTGGGTCACGTCATCGAGCAGAAGGTGATCCGCGAGCTGCCGATCCAGGGCGGCAATTTCACGCCGCTGCTGCTGCTGTCACCGGGCGTCAATCCCATTTCGACCGCGCAGGGTCCCGGGCAGAACGGCGGCTCGGAACTGGCGTTAGGCACCGAAGGCAACTCGGGCATGCCCGGCTCGATGTTCTTCAACGCCTCAATCCAGGGTCAGCAGAACCGCTCGAAGATCTATTACGTCGACGGCGTCGTCAACACCAGCGTCCGGTCGGGCAGCTATGTCGCGCTGCCGGACCTCGACTCGCTGCAGGAATTCAAGGTCGAATCGCAGAGCGACAAGGCGGAATACGGCGGTGTCACGGGCGGCGTGATCAACATGACGTCGAAGTCGGGCAGCAACCGCTACCGCGGCTCGGCCTTCGGCGCCTTTCGCAACGAGAAGTTCGTGGCGCGCAACCCGTTCCGCGATGCGCCAGGGGCCGAGCCGCCGGCGTTTCGACAGAGTCAATTTGCGACCAACCTCGGCGGCCCGGTACTCCGGAACAAGACGTTCTTCTTCGGTTCGTACGACGGGTGGCGGTTCCGGGATCGGCCGGCCTCGCGCCTCACGGTGCCGGCGGGCCGCGAGCTCGATGGCGACTTCTCGCAGACGTTCCACCGCCGCACCATCTACAATCCCTTCACCACGCGGATCGAAAACGGCCGCCTGGTGCGCGATCCTTTCCCGGGCAACGTCATTCCCGCGAACCTGATTTCGCCGAGCATGCAGACGTTTCTCAAGGCCTACATGCCGAAGCCGACCCTGCCGGGCAATGTCGCCGATAACTTCCGGCAATTCCGCGACCAGGAGAGCAATTCGAACGCCTTCCAGATCCGGCTCGATCACCACTTCTCGGCGCGCGATAACCTGTTCTTCCGCTGGACCGAGCGTCGTATCAACAACTTCATACCGGTCGGCGATCTCGGGTCCCGGACCCCCGACGCCATCAATCGCAACTACGGCGGCGGTCTGTTCCACGTCTTCGGATCAAACCTGATGCTCGAGCTGCGCGCCGGCGTCGCCACGCAACCAACCGAGGACGCCCCGTTCGAGCACGAACTGGGCCTTGGCCCGCAGGCCGGCCTGCCGCAACTGGATCGATTCCAGGGATACATCGTGTCCGGGTTGACGACGCCGTGGAGCGGCATGCCCAACCTGGGCGTGCAGGGGCCGCGCGAACGCCAGAACCCGAACTGGAATGCTGCGGCGGATCTGAGCTGGCTGCGCGGCGCCCATAATTTCAAGGCCGGCTTCCAGATGCTGCAGATCTCCCGGCTGCAGACCAACCAGTTCGGACAGATGGACTTCAGCGCCGAGGCGACGCGCAATCCGCAGAGCACGGCGAACACGGGCGATCCGATCGCGTCAGCGCTCTTGGGACTGCCGTCGAGGATCCAGGGCTTCGTCCCGACCGACGGCTACATCGACTTCCACACCTCGACGATGTCCGGCTACATCCAGGATCAGTGGGCGATGCGGCCGAATGTCACGCTCACCTACGGCCTGCGCTACGACTACGTCACGCGCGTCATCGGCAACTACGGCTTCCAGAGCGGTCCCGACATGAATACCGGCGAGTGGCTGATCGGCCTCGAGAGCACGCCGCCGGTGTGCTCGGGCCAGGCGCCGCCCTGCCTGCCGGCGGCGCTGTCATCGATCTCGAACAACCAGTTCATCACCATCACCGGTGAGCGCGACTCGATCCTCAAGCCGATCACCGACAACTGGGGCCCGCGCGCCGGCGTGGCGTGGCAGCTCAATCCCCGCACGGTGCTGCGCAGCGGCTATGCGCTGATGTGGGATTCGATGGTGTCGCGCAGCCAGTACGGGCAGCATCAATACGAATCGTGGGGCTGGCCGCAGTTCTCCGGCATCGACACCGGCACCATGAACACCGAATCCGGTGCCATTCAACGCCTCGAGAACATCGGCAGCCTGCCGTTCCTCGCGCCGCGCGCCGCGCCGTGGAACAGCGCCGGGTTCTACAACGACCCCAACCGCAAGAACGCGTACTCGCATCAGTGGCACATCGATTTGCAGCGCGAGGTCGCGCGCAATTTGATGGTCGGCGTCGCCTACGTCGGCAGCTATAACGGCCGGATGGAGTATGCCGGGCGGCCGCAGGCGCCGCCGCAGCCGGCCGTCGATGCGTCGGGCCGGAGACTCACCGCAGCCGAGCGGGACCGGCTGCGGCCGTGGCCGCACCTGAACGGCACCTTCACCTATTCCGACGACATCGGGATGTCGAAGTACAACTCGCTGCAGGTCAAGGCGCAGCAGCGCTTCTCGGATGGGCTGTCGAGCCTGTTCTCCTACACCTGGTCGCGATCGATCGACACCAGCAGCGGATGGTTCAACGCCGAGGGTGGCATTGGCGGCGGCGCCACGGTGCAGAACTACCACGACATCGACGGCAACAAGGCGCTCTCGAGCTACGACGTTCCGCACATCGTCACGTGGGCGGCGATCTGGGAACTGCCATTCGGCTCGAACAAACGGTGGCTCAAGGACGGCGCGGCGGCCGCGATCTTTGGTGGCTGGCAATTGAACACGTTCCTGCTGGCGCGTTCGGGCCAGCCGTTCACGCCCACCGTTGGCGGCGATCCGGCGAACCTCGGACACACCGGCTACGCGCGTCCGAACCTCGTCGGCGATCCGGAGCTCGACAATCCGACCGCGGCGCGATGGTTCAACCCGGCGGCGTTTGCCATCCCGGTCAACAGCTTCGGCAACGCCGGCCGCAACATCCTGCGCGCGCCGGGATACTGGAATGTGGACCTCGGCGTCCAGCGCAACATCAGGACTGGCGCCAACCGGAACCTGATGATTCGCCTGGAAGCGTTCAACGTGTTCAACCACATCAACCTTGGCAATCCGGCCGTGGCGATCGACAATCCCGCCACCGTGGCGAGGATTACCGGCATGGCCGGCAGCCCGCGGCAGTTACAGCTGAGCGTGAGGTTTGCCTATTAACCGGCGGACGTTTCTCTCGTATTCACTCGTCGGCCTCTCCGGTGTACAACGGTGGCCAGGTCGCGCGCAGGCGCGCCTGCCACCGTTGGATTTTGGCGCACTGGATCGCGGCCGTGTCCTCGTCGCGGCCGATCGGTATCTCGCGGAAACGCCGCGCACCATCACGGCCGCCTCGAGCCCGCGCAGTGCCGGCGGGCGCCACGACTTCTTTTCAGAAGCGGATTACTGGTGGCCCGATCCGGCCAATCCCGGAGGTCCCTACATCCAGCGCGACGGGATGACCAATCCCGATAACTTCGTCGAGCACCGCCGCGCCATGGTGCGCCTCAGTCTCCACGTACCGGCGCTCGCCGCGGCGTGGAAGATCACCGGGGAGCGGCGTTATGCCGATCACGCGGCGCGCCACCTGCGCGCATGGTGTGTCGATGCGGCCACGCGCATGAATCCGCACCTCCGGTACTCGCAGGCGATTCATGGCCGCGTCACGGGGCGCGGCATCGGCATCATCGATACGGTGCACCTGGTCGAGGTCGCGCGCGCCATTCCCCTAATGGCGGAATCACGCGCGCTTGGGGCCGAGGAGGCCAGCGCGGTGCGCGAATGGTTCTCGCAGTACCTCACCTGGATGAC
>CAZEMI010000101.1:0-11711 GCA_964513235.1 uncultured Acidobacterium sp. | reverse complement strand
GGATGGAGCCGGTGCCGGGCCGCTTCACCCACAGGTTCTGCATCGTGAACGGCTCGCCGGCCTTGACGGGCGCAATGGTCACGACCGTTGCGAAGGCGAAGTCGATCGTCACCTGCTCCTCTTTGGCGGGACCCTTCGTTCCACCGAGCTCAGCATGCAGCGTCCGCGATTGCTCGATCAGCTCGCGGCAGCGCTGTTCGTCCATCGAGCAGACGATGTCGGGACCGGGACGGTCCATGCGGTCGGTGAAGTGGCGCTCGAGGATCGATGCGCCCAGGGCCACGGCGCCGAGGCACGCCACGTTGTCGGTGGTGTGGTCGGACAGGCCGATCACCGCTCGCGGGAACGCCTTGCCCAACTCCACCATCGCGCCCAGCCGCACCAGGTGCGGCGGCGTGGGATAGAGGTTGGTGGTGTGCAGCAGCGCGTACGGCACGGTCGCGGATTCGAGGATCGCCACCGCCTTGCCGACGCTCGCGATCGTGTTCATGCCGGTGCTGAGGATCATCGGCTTGCCGAACGACGCGATGTGCTTCAGCAGCGGATAGTTGTTGCACTCGCCGGAGCCGATCTTGTACGCCGGCACATTCATCCGCCGCAGGCGGTCCGCCGCCGCGCGCGAGAAGGGCGTGCTGATGAAGATCATGCCCTTCGATTCCACGTATTCCTTCAGCTTCCGCTCGTCGTCTTCGGAGAGCGCGCAGCGCTGCATGATCTCGTAGATCGAGACTTTCGCATTCCCCGGCACCACCTGTTTCGCGGCGCCGCTCATCTCGTCTTCCACGACGTGCGTTTGATGCTTGACCACCTCGACGCCGGCGCGCTTCGCGGCATCGACCAACTCGAAAGCGGTCTTCAGGTTGCCTTCATGGTTGATGCCGATCTCGGCGACCACGAGCGGTGGGTGCGCGCGGCCGATCGTGCGGCCGGCGATCGTCATTTCAGGAGTCATCAACGCTCAGCTCACACGCGCACCAGTTGCGGCAGATTGTCGAAGTGCTTGTCTCTGGCATGCAGCGCGATGTTGTGCTGCAGCACGAGGGCGGCAATCCACATATCGTTGGTCGGGATCGGCGAGCCCTGCTTTCGCAGCTGCCGATAGACCCCCGCGTAATGATGAGTCGTCTGATCATCCGGAAACAGCACCCTGACGTCGGCCTTTGCGAGGAACCGCCGCAGCGCCGCTTCGTTCTCCGCTTGGCGGCGACCATGACCGAAACCGGCTCGAAGCTCACCCACGACGACGAATGGCAATGCGACGGATTCCGCTTGTTCGACCACCGTAATCGTCTCGGCGACCCTAAGAAACAAGTCGGTATAGCGATTTGTATCGAGGGCGACTCTCACCGCCAGAGCTCCTCATCGATGCGGTCCTGGTCGGCAAGAGCATCCAGAAGCTCCTTGTCGGGTTTCCACGTGCCGACGATGTCGCTCAGGTCACGCCGCTTTCGCGGGGCGCCAGCCACACCTACGCCCTCAGCGAGCGCCTCGATGGCTGCTTCATTCAGGCTCTTGCCAGTCGATCGGGCTCGCTTACGGAGCGCCTGGTCGACTGCCGGTGGGATACCGCGAATGGTGTACTGCATGCATTTATTATAGGCAGTGCCTGCACTACATGCAAGCACTGACGCTGGCGGGCTAGGGCCTGGCCGCGATGGGCAAGAAGAACCGCTGAATCAAATCCTCGAGCTCGGGAATCGACTTGGCTGCATTTACGCCGATACGGAACTGCGCGCCGCCATCGAAGCCTTTGGTGTACCAACTGCACAGCGCTCGAACTTTGTTGATTACCCAGCGTTCTCGGCCAACGGCTTCACGCGGGGCTTGGGGCTTGGGGCTTGGGGCTTGGGCCGGTGCCACATGTCGAAAGCCCTCAGCTTCGCCCTCGATCTCGTTCAGCAACAATCGCATGTAATCCAACAAGAACTGGCCGCGATCTTCGGGCGTGATCGAACGCGCCGGTTTGCCTTCCATCAGGTCGCATGCCTGGGCGAGGACCCACGGATTGCGCAGCACGCCGCGGCCGACGTACACGCCGCTCACGCCCGATCGCAGCTTCATGACAATGTCTTCGGGCTCGATGCAGTCGCCGGAACCAAACACGGGAATGGAAACGGTTTGCGCCACCGCGGTGACGAAGTCCCAGTCCGCAACGCCGCTATAGCTTTGCTTCGCGGTGCGGCCGTGAATGGCAATCGCCTTCGCGCCCGCGTCTTCCACGCGCTTCGCCAGCTCCGGCGCATTGATCTCCCCGTCGTCCCAACCCTTGCGCATCTTGATGGTGACGGGAATCTTCACCGCCTTCGACATGGCGGCAATGATCGCCGCCGCGTGCTCCGGCTCGCGCATCAGGCTGCAGCCGGCGTTGTGCTTGGCAATCTTCGGCACCGGGCAGCCCATGTTGACGTCGACGATGTTGGCGCCCATCTGTTCCACCACGCGCGCCGCTTCGGCCATCTTGTCGGGATCGCCGCCGAAGATCTGGATCGAGACCGGGCGCTCTTCCTCGGTGTACTCGGCGTACTCGAGCGTGCGATCGATGCCGCGCACCAGGCCTTCGCTGCTGACCATCTCCGACACCACGAGCCCGCAGCCGCCCCGGCGCTTCACCAGGCGGCGAAACGCCGTGTCGGTCATGCCCGCCATGGGGGAAATGACCAGGGGAGACTGAAGGATGACCTCGCCTATTTTCATGTGCTCGGCTGCCACATTGGGGATCAGGGATCGGGGATCAGGGATCGGGGATCGGGGATCGGGGATCGGGAGTAACTGCCAGTTTGGCACCACCGATCCCCGATCCCGGATCCCCGATCCCTACTAGTACGGCTTCACATCCGCTGCATCTACTTCTACAGAAACTGCCTGTCCGATCAAGTCCACCGACAGAACCAGTCGCGCGTGGGCGCCTTTGCGGACCAGCCGGCCGATCACGCCCTTCAGCGGGCCGTGGGCGACGCGCACCATTTCGCCTTCCTTGATCAGCGGCACCGGATCGTAAGCCAGCTCGCTGTCCACCAGCGTGCGGATGCTTTCGATCTCTTCGTCGGGAATCGCCGACAGCATGCCGTTGTTGCTGATGATCTGGACCACGCCGTCGACCTTGAGGATGCCGATGCGCTCGTCGGGCACGAAGCGCGCGAAGACGTAGCCGGGAAACAGCGGCCAGTCGATCTTCTTCTTGCGATCTTTCCACCGGCTCCACTTGCCAATGGTCGGCAGGAAGACGTCGGCGGCGACGTGGGTCTTGTTCAGCTGATCGCGAACGATTTTCTCGTGACGCGATCGGGTCCAGATGGCGTACCAGGATGGGTCCATCGGGGATCGGGGATCGGGGATCGGGGATCAGTAGATCGGTGCGCCGATCCCAGATCCCTGATCCCTGATCCCCGACTCCTCCTGCTTTAACCCGACTTCGTAGGCTTTCTTAATCTCGTCGTTCTTCCAGTCGATGATCGCCTCGGCGCGCAGCCTGGCGATGAACTTCAGGTACTCGCCCTGCCGCTTCTCATTGGCGATCTTGTCGGCAATGTCGGGCCGCGCCTCTTCGAACGGCTTGGTGGTCGCGGTCTGCAGGGTCTCGATCCTGATGATCTGATAGCCGCGCGTGGTGCGCAGCACCGGCGTGACGTCGCCCGTGTTGAGGCCGGCAATCGCTTTCTGCAGCTCGTCCGACAAGTCGCTCTTCGAGAGGGGGCCAACCAGGCCGCCGTTGGCCTTCGAGCCGGAATCCGAATAGTCGGCGGCCAGGCGCGCGAACGGTTCGCCCGCCACGATCTTCACGCGCACTTCCTCGGCCTTCGCCTTTGCCGCATCGTCCTGCGCAACATTGATTCCTTGCGCCGTGGCCGGCACGTTGATCGTGATCTCGCGCAAGGTGATCTGCGGCACCGTCGCAAACTCTCCCTTGTGCGACTCGTAGTACGCCTTCATCTCCGTATCGGTGACCTGCAGCTTCTGCAGGATCTCGGTCTGCTGCACCTGCTGCACGAGCATGGTCCGCTCCAGCTGCCGCCGCAGATCGGCCAGCGTCATGCCTTCCTGCTTCAACGCGGCCTGCAGCGCGTCGTCGGTCTCGATCTTGTTTTCCTTCTTGATGTTCTCGACGATGCTGTTGAAGCGCTCGGTGGTCATGGTGTAGCCGAGCTCCTTGCCGCGCTGGACCATCAGCATTTCGTCAACGGCACTGACGATGATCTCGGGCGTGACTTCGGCGAGCGCCTTCTGCAATGCCTGGTCGTTATCGGGGCGGAAGTTCGGATCGCGCTGGCGAAGCGCGGCGATCTGGCGCGCTTCGAGATCGGTCTTGGTGATGATGTCGCCGTTCACCTTGACGAGCACCTGCTCGAGAATGTCACTCGCCCCTTCGACTCGCGTGCGACCCGCTTCGCGAGTCGCACTCTCGCTCAGGACAAGTTGCGGCGCCGCGACGGCGAGCGCAAAGAGAATCACGCCGGCCCAGACGATGTTGCTTCGGTAGTTCATGTGAATCTCTAATTATATGGGCTTGTGGCTTGGGACTTGGGGCTTGAAAAGACTTCAGGACCTCAAGACCTCAAGACCTCAAACCTACGAATCCAGCTCTTCCAGCAGGGCCGTCACCTTTGCTAAGACTCCGTCGGGTGCGCGGGGGTCTTCGGGCGGCTGTCTCAGAATCTCGGCTTTTGTGAATCCGGGCGTCACCTCACCAGTTGTAGCCCTTGCGACCCACCAAGAAGGTTTTCGTGTTACTTTCGCCCGCCGAGAACCGGGGGGGATCTTTTCCGGATCCCGGATCCCGGATCCCGGATCCCGGTACTTGAAGTCGAGCTTCACCGTACTGGGCGGAATCAGCCTCAAGTCCCCTCTTTCCTGCACGAGACCGATGAGGTGCATCGGGTCCACCTTCGCCTTCTGCCGGAACTTGATCGCCACCGTCGAGCCTTCGCGGTCGATCGTCTCCACGCCCAAGCCGTCCGCGAGCACGCGAATCCGCCCGAAGTCGGCCAGGTTGAGCACCGCCGTGGGCGGCGGGCCGTAACGGTCGCGGACTTCGTCCACGATGCGGCCGATCTCGTCCTCGCTCCTGGCGCCGGCGATGCGGCGATAGATCATCAGCCGCTGATTCATGTCGGGCACGTAGCTCTCGTCGAGACGGAAGTCCACCTTCAGGTTCACGGTGGCGCGAATATCGTCCTCGAGGTCCTCGCCCTTGAGCTCGCGAATGGTCTCCTCGAGCAGCTTCATGTACATCTCGAAGCCCACCGCGTCGATGGTGCCGCTCTGCTCGCCGCCGAGCAGGTTGCCGGCGCCGCGGATCTCGAGGTCGAGCGCGGCCACGCGGAAACCGCTGCCGAGATCGCTGAACTCCTTGATCGCCACCAGGCGCTTTCGCGCCACCGGCGATAACGACTCTTCAGGCGGAATCAACAAGTACGCGTACGCGGCGCGATCGCTGCGGCCCACGCGCCCGCGCAGCTGATACAGCTGCGAGAGGCCATAGCGATCGGCGCGATTGATGATGATGGTGTTGGCGTTGGGGATGTCGAGGCCGTTTTCAACAATGGTGGTCGCGAGCAGCACGTCGTAGTTGTGCGCCATGAAGTCAAGCATGGCGCGCTCGAGCGTGTCCTCCGCCATCTGTCCATGGCCGATCACGATGCGGGCGTCGGGTACCAACCGCTGGAGGAGATTGCCCATCGAGTAAATCGACTCGACGCGGTTGTGCACGAAGAACACCTGGCCGCCGCGCGCGATCTCGGCGCGAATGGCGCGGACCAGCACGTTCGAGTCGAACTTCACGACGTTGGTCTGAATCGACAGGCGATCCTTCGGCGGCGTCTCGATCACCGACATGTCGCGGATTCCGACCAGCGACATGTTCAACGTCCTCGGAATCGGCGTCGCCGTCAGCGTCAGGACGTCAATCTTCTTGCGCATCTGCTTGATGCGCTCTTTGTGCGCCACGCCGAACCGCTGCTCTTCGTCCACCACGAGCAGGCCGAGGTCCTTGAAGATCACGTCCTTCGAAAGCAGGCGATGGGTGCCGACGATCACGTCGAGGCGGCCCGACGCCAGCGCCTCGAGCACTTCCTTGATTTCCTGCCTGGTGCGGAAGCGGCTGACCATGTCGATCTTGGCGGGGAACGCGGCAAAACGATCGCGCAGCGTCGTCAAGTGCTGCGCGGCCAGGATGGTCGTCGGCGCGAGAAACGCCACCTGCTTGCCGTCCATCACCGCCTTGAAGGCGGCGCGCATGGCCACTTCGGTCTTGCCGTAACCCACATCGCCGCACAACAGCCGATCCATCGGCGTGGGCGATTCCATGTCGCGCTTGATCTCCGCGATCGCCGTGGATTGATCGGGCGTGAGCGTGAACTCGAACGCGTCCTCGAACTCTTCCTGCCAGTGCGTATCGGGGCCGAAGGCGTGACCGGGCACGGCCTTGCGCGCGGCATAGAGCTTGAGCAGCTCCTCGGCCATGTCGCGCATGGCCTTCTTGACCTTGGTCTTGGCGCGCTCCCAGCTGGTGCCGCCGAGACGATCGAGAGGCGGCTTGGTGCCGCCGGTGTATTTCTGGATCAGATCCAGACGCTCGACCGGCACGAACAACTTCGCGTCGCCGAAATAGCGAAGCTCGAGGAACTCCTGCACCACATCTCCTCCCGCCACGGAGATTTGCTTCAGGCCGACGAACTGGCCGATGCCGTGATCGACGTGAACGATCAGGTCGCCGACCTTGAGATCGCGAAGGTCGGAGAGGAAGGCGGCGGAGACGGAACGTTTCTTCCCTGCTTGGGCACCGTAGCCTTGGCGAAGGTGGGGGCCCGTCTTGCGGCGTTCTTCGTCGAAGACGTCGGTTTCGGCGTAGAGGACTAACGCCTGGGGTCCTGAGTCTTGGGTCTTAAGTCCTGTGCGAAGGTGGAAACCTTTTGATAGCCACCCTTCCGCCACCATGACGGCGCCGCGGACCACATCGCCGGCGTCGGAGGCCATGATGGCGCGGAGGTCGTAGTCTTTCAGCAGTTCGACGGTCCGCTCCGCCCGTCCATGCGAGCCGGCGACAAACACCACCAGGTCGTCGTTCGCCTGCGCGGTTCTGACGTCGGCGATCCAGTCGGGAATCCGGCCATGGAATGTTGCGGTTGGTTGCACAAAAGTCGAAAGCTCTTGATCCCGGATCCCGGATCCCGGATCCCCGATTGAGAGTTCCTCAACCACCACTGCATTCGCGAGCTCGGCCTTCAGTTCTTCCTCGGACAGAATCAAGTCCGCCGGCAGCAGTGGCGCGGGCCCTCCTCGGTGCCTGTCGGCGGCATCGCTATAGGAAGTGGTGATCTGCTCCCATAGGGTCTTTACATTCTTCTCAACGTCATTTGGCTCGGAAACCCAGACCTCCGCATCGCGAGTACGCAGAAACTGAAACAGATTCGATTGTAAAGGGGCCAGCCTGTCCTGAGCGAGGCGGTCTCCGCTTGCGGAGGCCGCCGAGTCGAAGGAACCCGACGATTCGCGAACGGGGACGATGCCGAAGCGATCGAGGGTCTCGACCGAGCGCTGGGTGCTGGGATCGAAACGGCGGACCGACTCGACGGAATCGCCGATGAATTCGATTCGGATCGGCAGCTCTTCTCCCGCGGGGAAGACGTCGAAGATGCCGCCGCGGCGGCCGAACTCACCGTGCGCGTCCACGGGATCCGCGGCTTCGTAGCCGCCCATCACGAGCGTGTTGGCGAGCTCGTGGGGATCGAGATCGACGCCGGGTTTGATCTCGCACGACGAAAGCAGGATCGCGGCCGGCTCCGGAACTTTCGTCAGCAGCGCAGCGGCCGACGCCACAACCACGCGCGCCGTACCTGTTGCGATTGCGTGAAGCACGCGAGCCCGGGCGGAGGCGACTTTCAGGTGCGGCTGAAAGCCGCGATACGGATCAACTTGAGTGGAGGGGAACGGCAGGACCTGCTGCGAGACCACCGCGTCCGCGGATCCTTCGAGCACGCCGAGGAAGAAGCAGATGTCGCCAACGGCCGACTCGATTTCGGCGTCGGTGGGCAGCACCAGCAGCACGGTGCCTTCCGGCAGCCGCTTCGCCGCCGCCGCCACCGCCAGCGCCCGTACAGGGGAGGTCGCGCCGCTGAGGCGCCGGGCGGGGGATTGCAGCCCCGTTTCCCGAATGACGCCTGCGAGCAGCGACCGTAAAGCCAGTGACGGTGCGCTCGACATGCCGAACCTGTAATTATGTCACTCGCATTGCCGATCGACGAATTAGTGATTTAGTGACTGTTTGGCGATTTGAAATTGGCAAATTGCCGAATCGAATCGGTCGATTTGAAATTGCCAATCGCCAAACAATCGGTCGATTGACAATCTCTAATTCGTCATTGCTCCCTCACCCTGTCTATGAGCTTCGTGGTCGAGTAACCATCGGCAAGAGCCACGCGAACAACCCTTCCGCCACGAGCCTCGACAATGTCCCTGCCAACGATCGCCTCCTCGCCCCAGTCGGCGCCTTTGACCAGGATGTCGGGCTGAATTAGCGAGATGATCTCGTGCGGGGTTTCTTCGTCGAACACCACCACCGCATCAACCGATGCCAGCGCCGAGAGCACTTCCGCCCTTTCGGCTTCGGTGTTGATCGGCCGATCCGGCGCCTTGCCGAGCGCCCGTGCGGATCGATCGCTGTTGACGGCCACGATCAGCAGATCGCCAAGCGAGCGTGCGTCGCGCAGGTAGCGCGTATGGCCAGGATGGAGGATATCGAAGACACCATTGGTGAACACCACGGTCTTTCCGTCCGCGCGTGCGCGCTCGACCAGCCGCACCGCTTCACTTGTGGTCACTGAACTTTATCCCGCCCCCGAATTCCCACTTGTGGTCCGGGCGATAGATGCCGACGTCGCGAATCTTTGACTTCACGCGGAACGTGTAGAGCAGCCGGTGATAGTCGTACGGATAGCCGTCCGTTTTGTGCGCGGCCAGGTCCAGCCGGTACGTGCCCTCGACGAGATCGAGGTGATCGATCTTGACCGTGACGCTGGCGTGGCCGTCGATTTCGGTCGGCTGAAACTCTTCGAGATTGGTGTTGGTGCCGTAGACGCACACGTTGTCGGCATTGAACAGGCCGAGACCAAACACGAAGTCGGTGATCTTTTCCTTCGCGGTCACTTCCATCCGCACTTCGATCGGGTCGCCGCTCTGAAACACGTGGCCGGCCTCGTGGTCGGGACCCGAGAGCGACACCTTGGTGATCTCGATTTCCCTCGTCCCCCAACGGCCTTCTTCGGATTTGAAGCCGTCTTTGGGCCCTGTTGGTTCCTCGGGTGGGGCACCTTCGCCGGTATCCTCCGGATCGCGGCTCCCGGCTCCCGGCTCCCGGCCCTCGGCCGCCTGGGGAGCGACGACGTTTTTGGCGGAGGCCGCGACTCGGGCGGCCTCTGCGTTGGCCAGCTCGTTTTCCTCGCTGTCCTCGACGTTGATGACATACGCCGCCACCACTCGCTTGGGATCGCCTTCGCCCTTGGTCTGCCCCTTGTCGAGCCAGTGGGCTTGGTCGCAGAACTTCTCGACGAGATCGAGCGAGTGCGTGACCAGCAGGATCGACTTGTTGCGCCGGCGGAACTCGGCGAACTTGTCGAGACACTTGTGGGTGAAGCCCTGGTCGCCGACGGCCAGCACTTCGTCCACCAGCAGCACCTCGGGATCGACGTGCACGGCCACGGCGAAGCCGAGACGCATATACATGCCCGACGAATACGTCTTCACGGGCGCGTCGATGAAGTCCTGCATCTCGGCAAAGTCGACGATCTCGTCGAACCGGCGCACGATGTCTTTCTTGGTGAGGCCCAGCATGATGCCGTTGATGAAGATGTTCTCGCGGCCGGAAATCTCCGGGTGGAAGCCGGCGCCAAGCTCGATCAGCGCCGAGATGCGGCCGTCAACCGTGACGCTGCCCTCGGTGGGACGGGTAATGCCCGCCACGCACTTGAGCAGCGTGCTCTTGCCGGAGCCGTTGCGGCCAATCACGCCGTAGGTGCAGCCCTTCGGCACCGAGAACGACACGCCGCGCAGCGCCTGGAAGGTTTCTTCTGGCTTCAAGTCGCCGAGCAGGCTGCCGTCGAGGATCGCCGACTTGAGCGTGGCAAACTGCCGCTTCCGGGCGTACCGACGGTACACTTTCGAAACCTCGATGACCTGAATTGCTGGCGTCATCTCGCTGGCTCCGAAAGCTCACGTCGGCCCTCGAGAACACGGGTCGCGTCTCGTCGGCTTCCGAGAACACGGAGGACTGATCCTCGCTCGAGAACACGGAGGGTACTCTCCGTGTCCTCCGTACTTCTCCGTGTCCTCGGAATGATCGTCATACTTCTTCTGCAAAGCTATCGCGTAACCTATCGAACACAAAGTATCCGATCAGGAACACGCCCACCGACGCCACCGCGAGCGCCATCAGCCACTTCCAATGGCCGTGCGGGCCCGGGAAGAACAGCACCTCCTGATACGAGATCATGATGTGCGTCATCGGGTTGAGGTTCAACCACCAGCGCATGTCCTCCGGGATCACCTGCATCGGGTAGATGATCGGCGTGGCGAAGAACCAGAACTGCATCAGGTTGCCGAGCAGGTCCTTGAGATCCCGGAAATGCACGGTCAGCGCCGACAGGAACAGCGCGAGACCGATGGTGAGGACCAGCTGCACGAGCACGATCACCGGGAACCACAGCAGCTGCAGGCCTTCGATCGGCCGCTGGTAGTAGATCAGGAACGCGACGAGAATCACCAGGCCGAGGAAGAAGTGCACCATGTTCGCCAGCACGGTGACGATCGGCAGCACTTCGGCGGGGAACAGCACCTTCTTGATCAGATTGCCGCCGGCAATCAGCGTGTTCGCCGATTCGAGCAGCGATGACGAGAACCACGTCCACGGCAGGATGCCGCAGAACATGAACAGCGCGTACGGCTGCATGTCCGGCGGATGGGCGCCCGGCAACACCTTCGTGAACACGAAGGTGTAGATCAGCAGCAACATCAGCGGATTGAAGAAGGACCAGAAGAACCCGAGGACCGAGCCGCGGTAGCGGGCTTTCAGGTCCCTGACAACCAGCGTCTGGATGAGCCCGCGGTATCGAAACAGCGTGGCGAGATTTCTAAACGTGACCACCGCCTCTGCGGCTTTCCGCCTGCAACTGCTGGAGCGTCCTCAGCATGGCCAGGCGCGCGCGCTCGAAGTCGATCTCGTGCGGCACCGCCCCCATTACCTCTTCGGCGCGCTTCATGCCCGCTTCCGCGCGCTCCTGATCGAGATCCTCGGCGCGCTCGGCCACCTGCGCCAGCACCGACACCGACTCAGGCAGCACCTCGACGAAACCGACCGACACCATCAGGAAATGCTTCTCACCGCCCTGGCGATACCACATCGGCCCCGTGCGGAGCGAGGTGAAGAACGGCGTGTGCCCGGGCAACACCCCGAAGTCGCCTTCGCTGCCGGGCAGCGACACCTCGTCGACCTCCTGGGAAATCGACGTGTCGGGCGAAACGATGTGAAGGGTCAGTTTTGTTGGTAAGGCCATATCGGTGTTGGGGTCGGAGATCGGGGATCGGCCTGTTTACCGATCCCTGATCCCCGATCCCCGATCCCCTATTGTTTCAGTGTCTTTGCCTTCGCCATGGCTTCTTCGATCGGGCCCACCAGGTAGAACGCCTGTTCCGGCAGCCCGTCGTGCTTGCCTTCGGCGATC
>CAZEMI010000100.1:0-5093 GCA_964513235.1 uncultured Acidobacterium sp. | reverse complement strand
AATCGCCACCGCCAGCGACTTGTTGTCGATGATCGGATTCCGATAGCGGTACTCCGAGCCGTAGTCGACTTCCACCGCGACCTTGGCGAGCTCCTCGATCATGAACTTGCCGACCAGCGCCGCATGCCACGAGGTGCCGCACGCCAGCAGCGTGATCTTGGTCACCGCGCGCAGGTCGGCGTCGGAGATCGCCATCTCGTTGAGATGGACCTGGCCCGTCTCCAGGGAGGCGCGGCCGAGCACGGTGTCGCGCACCGCATGCGGCTGCTCGAAGATCTCCTTGAGCATGAAGTGCTTGTAGCCGGCCTTCTCGGCCGAGATCGGATCCCACGTCACCCGCGTGGGCTTCCGCTCCACGGTCTTCCCGTCGAGCGTCTTGAACTGAACGCCTGTGGTCGTCAGCACGGCCATCTCGCGATCGTCGAGGAACACGACGTCGCGGGTGTGGCTGAGCAGAGCCGGCACGTCCGAGGCCACGAAATATTCGCCGTCGCCGATCCCGACCACGATCGGCGGACCATTGCGCACCGCGACGAGCTTTTCCGGGTCGTCGGCAGACATCAGCACGAGCGCGAACAGTCCGCGCACGCGCTGCATGGCGCGGAGCACGGCGTGTTCGAGGCCGTCGTTCTTCCATTCCTTCTGAACCAGGTGCGCCACCACTTCGGTGTCGGTCTCGCTCTCGAACTTGTGCCCTTCGGCAATTAGCTCACGCTTGATCTCCAGATAGTTTTCGATGATGCCGTTGTGGACCACCACGATGCGGCCGGATCCGTCGCGATGCGGATGCGCGTTTTCTTCCGTGGGCCGGCCGTGGGTGGCCCAGCGCGTGTGACCGAGGCCATAGACGCCGGTCAGCGGTTTCGCCTGGATCGAGTTCTCGAGATTGATCAGCTTGCCCGCGCTCCGGCGGACTTCGATGCCGCCGTTCTGCACCACGGCCACGCCCGCCGAGTCGTAACCGCGATATTCCAGCTTTCTCAGACCCTCGAGAATGACGGGAACTACTGGCTTCGGTCCGATGTATCCAATGATGCCGCACATGAAAACAGTCAGCAGTCTACAGTCGGCAGTTCAGAGTTGAGTCGGCAGTCATCAGTTGTCAGTCTGGTTGTCAGTCTCACTTCTGTGCGGCTCGTTTCTCGACCCAGCCTTCTTTGTTTTCCTGACGGGCGCGGCCGATGGCGAGCGCGCCTGCCGGCACATCCGTAGTAATCGCGGAGCCCGCTGCAATGTACGATCCATCAGCTAAGGTGATCGGCGCCACCAGCGTGCTGTTGCTGCCAACGAAGACGCCATTGCCGATGATGGTCTGGTGCTTCTTCTCGCCATCGTAGTTGCACGTGATGGTGCCGGCGCCGACATTGGTGGCGCTGCCAATCGTCGCATCGCCTAGATACGCAAGGTGATTCGCCTTTGCACCCTTCCCCATCACGGTCTTCTTCAGCTCGACGAAGTTGCCGATGTGCGCCTCCTCGCCCACCCTCGATCCGGGTCGAATATGCGCGAACGGGCCGAGCATGGCGCCCGCTTCGATTGTGGAATCGGTGACCACAGTGTGGTTGCGCACACACACACGGTCGCCCACGGTGGAGTTCACGATCCGCGCGCCGGCGTGAATCTCGCACGCTGCGCCAATCCGGGTCGACCCCTCGAGAAACACGCACGGGTGAATCACCGTGTCGGGGCCGACGACGACGTCGGCGTCGATGTAGGTGGTGGCCGGGTCGATGAGCGTGACGCCGGCGGCCATCAACTCTTCGTTCTTCTGCTGGCGGACCATGGTGGTGACCTCTGCGAGTTCGGTTCGACTGTTGATGCCGCGGACCTCGTCCGGGCGCGCGACAGTGTAGGTGGCGACGGGCTTGCGCTGCTTGCGATAGACGCCGACGAGATCCGGAAGGTAGTACTCGCCCTGGTTGTTGGCAGTACTCAGGCTGCCGAGCGCCTTGAAGAGCGGCTCGAGCGCGAAGGCATAAATCCCGGAATTGAATTCGGTGATGGCGCGTTGCGAGTCCGAGGCGTCGCGCTCCTCGACAATCTTGGTGACTTGTCCGTTGACCCGGACGATTCGGCCGTAGCCATACGGCCGCGGCAGGTTGGCGGTAATCACGGTGGCGGCCGCCCCTGCCTGAGCGTGGGTTTCGAGCAGTGCGGCGAGCGTGCTGCCTGTGAGCAGCGGCACATCACCTGACAGCAGGACGAGGGTCCCGGATTTCCCCTCCAGGATGGGCCGGGTTTGGAGCAGCGCGTGGCCGGTTCCGAGCTGCTGATCCTGGCGCACGAACGCCAGTGGCAGCGACTTCATCCGCGCCAGGGAGGCCTTCAGCGCGTCGGCGCCATGGCCGACCACCACGGTAATGGTCTGGGGATTCAGGGTGGCGGCCGTGCGGAGCACACGCTCGAGGATCGTCAGGCCGGCGATCCCGTGCAGGAGCTTGGGGAGCCGCGATTTCATCCGCGTGCCCTTACCGGCGGCGAGAATGACCACGTGAATGGGGGTGGGAGGCGTCATCTCGGTCTAACGACCAATTTTAGCTCTTTCAAGTGCCTCGTAGACGCGTTTAGCGGTGAGGCCCAGGCGCTCGCCGGCGATCCTGGCGGCTTCGCGCTTCGACCTGGGCCGGTCAATTTCTGTTATTCGACCTACTAAATCCTGAATGTCCTCGTCTGAAGGAGCCGCTTTAGCGACTTCGGCAGCTTCACCTGGCGGGATGATGAGCGTGAACTCTCCGTACGGGTTCTCGAAGCGCTCTAACAACTCGCTTGGAGTGGCCCAAACAAGCTCTTCGTGGAGCTTTGTAAGCTCTCGGCCCACAAATATCGGTCTATCGACCAATATTTGCAGCTCCTCCAGGGTCCTCCGCAGCTTATGTGGAGCCTCGAAGAAGACCACCGCGCGGTCCTTGGCCGCTTCAGTAAGGGCTGAGAACCAAGTTTTACGGTCTTTGGACCTAATTGGTGGGAATTCTAGGAACGTAAAGCCGTCACTGCGAATCCCAGCCGCGGAAATCGCGGCCGCCACCGCGCTGGCGCCAGGGACCGGTTCGATGCGAAACCCCTCCGCCCTGACTGCGGCCACCAGTCCGGCCCCCGGGTCCGACACGCCAGGCGTGCCGGCGTCGGTGACCAGGGCGACCGATTCGCCCTTGGCGAGACGGCCGACGATTTTCTGTACCCGCGCGCCTTCGTTGTGCTCGTGAACGCTGATGATGGGAACGTCGATGTTGAAATGCCTGAGCAGGTTGCCGGTCCGGCGCGTATCTTCGGCCGCCACCAGCTGGACCGTCTTAAGTGTCTTGAGCGCGCGAAGCGTAATGTCGTCGAGATTGCCAATGGGCGTAGCGACGACGTAGAGCACTCCCCCCAAAGGCATCCTCTCATCTTAAGGTACGATTACAAGGATAGCCCCACGAGTCCACTTTCTAAGGCAGGCATGCACGCGGCAGAACCCTTACATCACTTCGTAGACGACTACCTCGCCTTTCTGTATGAGGTCCACCCCACCGGGGCGACCATGGACGGGGTGCACGTCCACGATGACCTGCTGGAAGACTACCGGCGATCGGCGATCGACACGCACCTCAGTGCCCTGTCGGGCTTTGCACGGCGCCTCGACGGTATTCCGCGGACGCACCTGGGCTCGCGCGAACAGGTCGAGCACCAGATCGTCTCGTCGAATATCCGCGGCCGGCAATTCGAGCTCGAGGCGGTGCGGTCGTGGGAGCGCAACCCGCACCTCTACGCCGATACCCTCGCGTCGAGCCTGGCGGCCCAGGCGATCTTCGATTACGCGCCCGAGACCGAGCGTGCCCGCCGCGTGCTCTCGAAGCTGCGCCAGGTGCCGCGGCTCGTGCAGGCGGCGCGCGACAACATCAAGGACCCGCCGGCGATTTACGTAAAGGTCGGGATCGATACCTGGCGCGGCGCCATGTCGTTCATCGATGCCGATTTGCCGCGGGCGTTCGCCGGAGTCGACGACATGCACCTGCTCGGCGATCTCGCCGACGCGTGCACCGAAGCGGTCACGACCATCGGCGCCTACGTCACCGATCTCGAGACCGACATTCGTCCGAAGGCCAAGGGCACCTTCCGGCTCGGGCGCGAGCGATTCGAGCAGAAGCTTCGCCATGAAGAAGGCATCACGCTCACGGTCGATCGGCTGCTGGCCATCGCCACGCGCGAGCTCCAGGCCACGCAGGAGGAATTTCGCCAGCTCGCCGGCCGGTTGAACGGCGGCGATCCGATGAAGGCGTGGCGCACGGCGAAGGACCAGCACCCGCAGGCCGGGACGCTCATTGCCACCGCGCGAGAGCAACTCGACGAGCTCCACACCTTCCTGTCGCGCAACCCGGTGGTGCCGATGCCCGACAGCGCCGGTGTGGCGGTGGCGCCGACGCCCGAGTTTTTCCGCTGGGCCGCGGCGAGCATGTGGACGCCGGGCCCGTTCGAGTCGAAGCCGTCGCGCGCGATGTATTACCTCACCGACGTCGATCCGAAGTGGGAAGCCGATCGCAAGTCGGAGCACATGCGCGACTTCAACCTGCCGACGCTGTGGACGATCTCCATCCACGAGGTCTACCCGGGACACTTCCTGCACTACCAGTGCCTGCGGAAGGTCGAATCCAAGGTCCGCCGCTCGACGCTCTTCGCGCCGGCCTCGTACATGGAGGGCTGGGCGCACTACTGCGAGCAGATGATGCTCGAGGCGGGATTCGGTCGTGGGGACCACGCGTTGAAGCTCGGCCAGCTCGCCGAAGCGCTGGTGCGCCTCGCGCGGTTCGTGGTCGGGATCCGGCTGCACACCGAGGATTGGTCGGTGGAGCAGGGGGTGCGCTTTTTCCGAGACGAGGCGTTCCTCGAGGAAGCCAGCGCCAGGCGCGAAGCCGAACGTGGCACCTTCGACCCGACCTACCTCGTATACTCAGCAGGCAAGATGATGCTGCTGAAACTGCGTCACGACTGGTACGAGGAGCAGGGCGGCAAACCGTCGCTGCGCGGGTTTCACGACGCGTTGCTCGCGCAGGGCTCGGCCCCATTCTGGGCGCTGCGCCGGTTGATGCTGGAGAGCCATCACGATATGGTCCTGGAGT
>CAZEMI010000099.1:0-28154 GCA_964513235.1 uncultured Acidobacterium sp. | reverse complement strand
ATCACCGGCGCTGCAGGCTTCATCGGGTCCCATCTCTCCGAAGCGCTGCTCGACCGGGGCTATGCGGTCGTCGGGATCGACAACCTGCTCACCGGCGACACGGCGAACGTCGCGCACCTGGCGAACCGCGCGTTCACCTTCATCAAGCACGACGTCACCAACTACATCCGGGTCGAGGGGCCGGTCGATGCCGTGCTGCACTGGGCCAGCCCGGCCCGTCCGATCGACTATCTGGAGC
The DNA here is from genome assembly GCA_964513235.1 of uncultured Acidobacterium sp. Lineage (GTDB taxonomy): Bacteria > Acidobacteriota > Vicinamibacteria > Vicinamibacterales > UBA2999 > 12-FULL-67-14b. Next base: position 27,916 of record CAZEMI010000099.1, on the reverse strand, counting down.
TGCCCATTCCGACCCTGAAAGTCGGAGCGCTCGGGACGCACAACGCGCTGGGCCTGGCGAAGGCGAAGGGCGCGCGGTTCATGCTCGCGTCGACTTCAGAGGTGTACGGCGATCCGCTCGAGCACCCGCAGAAAGAAACCTACTGGGGCAACGTCAATCCGATCGGGCCCCGGGGCGTGTACGACGAGGCGAAGCGGTTTGCCGAGGCGATGACCGTCGCCTACCACCGGTACCACGGGCTCGACACGAAGATCGCCCGCATCTTCAACACCTACGGGCCGCGGATGCGCGTGAACGACGGCCGCGCCGTGCCGGCGTTCATCTCGCAGGCGCTGGTCAACGAAGACGTCACGGTCTTTGGCGATGGCTCGCAGACGCGCAGCTTCTGCTACATCAGCGATCTCGTCGACGGCATCATCCGGTTGATGCTGTCGAAGGAAAACCACCCGATCAACATCGGCAATCCGCAGGAAATGACCATCAAGCAGATTGCGGAGTTGATCATCCAGCTGACGGGCTCGAAGAGCCGGATCATCTACCACCCGCTGCCCACCGACGATCCGAAGGTCCGCCAGCCGGACATCACGCGCGCCCGGACCGAACTTGGCTGGGAGCCCAAGGTGCCGCTGGAGCAGGGGCTGGGCACGACCATCGACTACTTCAGGAAAAAAGTACTAGGGTCCTAATTGCCATTCACGACGCTCGGCCTCGGTTCGAAACTCACTCAGTCGCTCAAGGAAAAAGGCTACGTCGAGCCCACGCCCATCCAAGCGAAGGCCATCCCCATCATTCTTTCCGGCCGCGACGTGATCGGCGTGGCGCAGACCGGCACCGGCAAGACCGCGGCGTTCGTGCTGCCGCTGCTCGAACGGCTGTCGGTGGCGCAGCCCGAACGGCGCATGCGCGTGCTGGTGATCGCGCCGACGCGCGAGCTGGTGGTCCAGATCGAAGAGAACATCCGTGCCTACGGGCGCCACCTGCATCTCCGCTACGCGACCATCTTCGGCGGTGTCGGGGAAGGGCCCCAAATCCAGGCGCTGCGGCGCGGCGTCGACCTCGTGGTGGCCACGCCGGGACGCCTGATCGACCTGATGGAACAGCGGTACGCGGACTTCAGCGCGCTGCAGGTGCTGGTGCTGGATGAGGCCGATCGCATGCTCGACATGGGCTTCCTGCCGCCGATTCGTCGCATCGTGGCCGCCACGCCGCCGGCGCGGCAAACGCTGCTCTTCTCGGCAACGATGTCGAAGGAGATCGAACAGGTCACGAAAGAGTTCCTGAAGACGCCGGCGCTCGTGGAGATCGGCCCGCGATCGACACCCGCGGAAGCGGTCACGCAGTGGGTGATCGAGGTCTCGATGGCGGCGAAGGTGCCGGCGTTGATTCATTTGCTCGAGGACGCGGCGCTCGAGTCGGTGCTGGTGTTCTCACGCACCAAGCACGGCGCCGATCGAATTGCGCGCAAGCTGGAGGCGGCCGGCATCCGCACGGCCACGTTGCACTCGAACCGCACGCAGGGCCAGCGGCTGGCGGCGCTCAAGCGCTTCAAGTCGGGCGAGGTGCGCGTGCTGATCGCCACCGACATCGCCGCCCGCGGCATCGACGTCGACGGCATTTCGCACGTGATCAACTTCGACTTCCCGCCGCAGCCCGAGGATTACGTCCACCGCATCGGCCGCACCGGTCGCATGCAGGCGATTGGCGATGCGATCAGCTTCGTGACGTATGACGATGCGGACAGCCTGCGGCGGCTGGAGCGGTTCCTCGGCCGCGGCATCACGCGCAAGAAGCTCGAGGGATTTGTCGCCAACGCCCCGCAGCCCGCGGCGTCGCCGCGCGCACCCAAGGGCCCGCGCTCGGGTTCGTTCGGTCCGAAGCGTTTCGGCCAGCGCCGCTCGCGCCCGCAGGGGCGGCGCGGCAGAACCTAGGCGCCTCGCTACGAGGGGCCTACTTGTTGATGATCTTCGCGAAGCGCCAGACGTAGTCGATGCCGGACGCCAGGGTGATCACGAGCGAGGTCCAGATCGCCACGTCGACCCACACCGACTGATAGCCAAGGTAGTTGAACAGCATCACCACCACGCAGGCGACGATGAAGATGCCGGTGGCGGCCTTGCCGAGCGCCGAGGGTTTGAACGTGCGCGGACCGATGGCGAGGTTGACGATCGCCACCGTCAGCACGATGCCGACATCGCGGCTGATGACCAGGACCGTCAGCCACAGCGGGATGCGATTGACGAGCCCGATGTTCGGCAGCGTCAGGACGATGAAGGTGGTCACCAGCAGCAGCTTGTCGGCGGCGGGATCGAGCCAGGCGCCGAGCTCGCTCTTCTGCCCCGCCGCGCGAGCGGCGAGACCGTCCAGCAAATCCGTCAGGCCCGCGACGGCGAACGTGAACAGGGCCCAGCCGAACTCGCCGTAGAGGGTGAGAATCACGAACGCCGGGATCAGCAGCATGCGAAGCAGCGTCAGCTGATTCGCGATGGTGAAGACCTGCGTGGACATCAGCGAGCCAACGCTTCGAGGCGGCCGATGACTTCCATGGCCTCGGTGCCGGTCACGGGGCGCAGCAGATCGAAGTTGCCGGTGGTGAGCGGCATCACGCCCGAGGCCACGGCCATCGACACCGCCGGGTAACTCAAGTGGGTGGACGGCACGTCGGTGATGACCAGTCGCGCGCCCTGCCACTTCTTCGCCAGCTCCGGCTTCACCACGCCGATCAAGGACAACAGCCGCGCCACCGTGGCGGCGAGCTCACCGCGGCGCACCGGGCGCGAGGGCTCGAATTCGTAATTCGGCAGCGTCTGCATCACGCCCGAGCGCACCACCGGCGTGATCCATGGCTGCGCCCAGTTGCCGCGGACGTCGGTGATGATCACCTGCTGCGGCCTGGCTCGCGCCAGGAGCGGTTCGAGACGCACGCCGACCAGCGCGGCGATGTGCGCGCGGGTCAGCGACGGCTCGCCAGGAATGGCCCGATATTCTGCAGGCAGTTTTGCCAGCGCCACACTGGCCCGCAACCGCGGGATCGCGCCGGCTGGCACGTCGTCGGGCTCGATCGCCGCGGCCCGTTCATACGCGGCGAGCGCGCCCATCTCATCGCCCTGCTTTTCGAGGATCTCGCCGATCGCCGCGAGGGACCTGGCATCGGTCGCCTCCAATTGCACGGCCCGCCGATAATGATCGAGCGCATCGGCAAACTGGCCGGCCTGCCGCTCGACGCTGGCGAGGTCGCGATACAGAAACGCCGACTCGGGCGACGCCGCAATCGCCTGTTGATACGCCGCCTTCGCTTCTTCCCACCGCCGCGCTTCGGCCGCGGCCTTGGCACGCGCCAGCATGTCTTGCGTGGCGCGGAACCGCAGCACGCCAACGCGGTTGCGCAGGTCGGTCAGCGACGCATCTTTCGCAAGGGCGGCTTCGAAGCTGGCGAGGGCGTCCCCGGGCCGATCGAGCTCGAGCAGCGCCTGCCCGCGACCGATGAGCGCCGGCACGTACGCCGGCTCGCTGTCGAGGGCCCGTTCGAAGCGCGTCGCGGCCTCCTTCTCGTTCCTGCGCGCGAGCGCCACGTAGGCCAGCCCCGTCTCCGCGGGATGAAATTGCGGCTGCTGTTTCAACGCGGTGGCGAACTCACGATCGGCGTTACGAAAATCATCGAGCTGCAGATACGTCCAGCCGCGATCGACGCGCTCGGCCTGCGCCGGCGCCGCACCCGGCGGCACGACCGGAAAGACGAAATCGGGATGCTTGGGCGGGCCGACCAGCGCGGGCGGGACCTTCGGCGCGCACGCGCTCAGCACCACCAGCGCACACACACACAGCTTGCCCACCGAAGCCTCGGCGAAGGTGGGCCACCGGCACCTACCCACGCCGGCCTCCGGCGCGAGCCGCGGCCGGCTTCGCCAGTCCCACCATCGGCAGCAACCGCCGTGGCACATCGGCCTCGAGCGTGGCCCGGTCGCCCATCGTGGCGTGGCTGTGCACGGTGGCGTGCCGGTACAACCAGGCCAGGCGACCGGCCTGCACCGGATCCGACAAGTCGAGCTCGATCGTCACGCGTTCCTGATCGAGCGCGAGCTTCGCGGCCACGCTGTCGAGGAGCTCGTCGCAGCCGTCGCCGGTCACCGCCGAGATCAGCAGGGCCGACGGATCCGCATCCTGGAGACGCCGCCGCTCGTCGGCGGAGAGCATGTCGACCTTGTTGTAGACCTCGACGCGCGGCACTTCGATGGCGCCGACCTCCTCGAGCACGCGGGTCACCGCGGCCATCTGGCGCTCGCGCTCCGGATTGGAGGCATCGATCACGTGCAACACGAGATCGGCGTCGGCGGTCTCCTCGAGGGTCGCGCGAAAGGCCGCCACCAGCGTATGCGGCAGGCGATCGATGAATCCGACCGTGTCGCTCAGCAGCAGCTCGCGCCGATCCGGCAGGGCGACGCGCCGCACCAGCGGATCAAGCGTGACGAACAGCGCATTCGATGCCTCGGCATCCGACCGCGTCAATCGGTTGAACAACGTGGTCTTGCCCGCGTTGGTATAGCCGACCAGCGCCACCGTGGGCACATCCACCTTGTGGCGGCGTTCGCGCAACTGCGAGCGCCGCCGGCGCACCACGTCGATGTCGTCCTGGAGGGTCTTCATGCGGACGCGAATGCGCCGCCGATCCGCTTCGAGCTTCGTTTCGCCGGGGCCTCTCGTGCCGATGCCGCCGCCGAGGCGCGACAGCGCCTCGCTCGATCCGACCAGTCGCGGCAGCAGGTACTTCAATTGCGCGAGCTCGACCTGCAGTTTGCCTTCCCGCGTCCGCGCGCGCCGGGCGAAAATGTCGAGGATCAGTTGCGTGCGATCGACCACCCTGCGATCGAGCCGCCGGTTCAGCTCGCGCAACTGCGCCGGGGACAATTCGTTGTCGAAAACGATCAAGTCGGCGTCGGCTTCCGCGGCGGCGTGGGCCAGCACCTCGACCTTGCCGCTGCCGAGAAACGTCGCCGAATCGGGCCTGGGACGATCCTGCAGGACGCGCAGCACCACGCGCGCGCCCGCAGCTTCGGCGAGGCCGCCAAGCTCTTCGAGCGAATGTTCGGCGTCGACCCGCCGCGCGCCGCCGGTCACCAGGCCGACTAACGCGGCCCGCTCCATCAGCACGGGACGCCGTGTACTCATCTCCGATCGATTCTAGCACTCGCGTTCGCCCCTATAATCAGGAGACCGATGCATGACGCGCTGATCGAGTTTCCGCGAAACCTGTCTGCGTACCCGGCCATTCCCCAGCAACCGCTGCTCGAGATCCTGCAGTCGCGCATCGACCTCGAGCCGTTCAACCTCATCGCCACCGCCATCTTTCTGCTCGCGGTGCTGCATACGTTCTTCGCGGGATGGTTCACGGCCGCGTCGCATCGGCTGCAGGCACGCCACGACCAGCGGCACGCCGAGGCCGCCCTGCCCCTCCAGCCGAGCATCGCCGCCGAGGTCCTCCACTTTCTCGGCGAGATCGAGGTCGTCTTCGGGTTGTGGACCGTCCCGTTGATGGCGTCGATCATCTTCATCCACGGATGGTCCACCGCGACCCATTACGTCAACGACACGGTCAACTACACCGAGCCCTTGTTCGTGATCGTGATCATGGCGCTGGCGTCGACCCGTCCCGTGGTCACGCTGGCGGAGTCGTGGCTGCGCGGCCTGGCCCGGTTCGGCAACGGGACTCCTGGCGCGTGGTGGATTGTCATCCTCACCGTCGCACCACTCCTGGGATCGTTCATCACCGAGCCGGCGGCGATGACGATCGCCGCGCTGCTGCTCGCCCGCCAGTTTTACGATCTCAATCCCTCGGCCACGTTGCGGTATGCGACGCTGGGACTGCTATTCGTGAACATCTCGATTGGCGGCACCTTGACGCACTTCGCCGCGCCGCCGGTGCTGATGGTGGCGCGCACGTGGGAGTGGACCACTCCGTTCATGCTGGGCCATTTCGGGTGGCGGTCCGCGATCGCGATCGGCGTTTCCACGCTGGCCTACTATCTGGTGTTCCGGCGCGAGCTCACGTCGCTGGCAGCGAGGCAGCCGGTGCCCGAACAGGAGATCGCCGACGAAGACGCGGCCACGGGCCTGTCGTTGTTGCCGATTCCGGCGTGGGTCACCATCGCCCACCTCGCCTTCATGGCCTGGACGGTCGTGAATGCGCATTATCCAGCGCTGTTCATCGGCGGATTCCTGTTCTTCCTCGGGTTCGCGCGCGCGACGTCCCCCTATCAGACCCAGCTCGATATGAAGACGCCGATGCTGGTTGGCTTCTTCCTCGCCGGCCTGGTGATTCACGGCGGCCTGCAAGGCTGGTGGATTGCGCCGGTGCTGTCGAGCCTTCCCGAGAACGGACTATTCTGGGGTGCGACCGTACTTACCGCGTTCAACGACAACGCCCTCATCACCTATCTCGCCACGCTCGTGCCCGATCTGTCGGAAAGCTTCAAGGTTGCCGTCGTGGAGGGCGCGGTGACCGGCGGCGGCCTGACGGTGATCGCCAACGCCCCCAATCCCGCGGGCCAGGCGCTGCTGGGACGTTTCTTCGAGGGGTCCGTCAATCCCCTGCGGCTCCTCGCCGCCGCGGCGATTCCGACCCTGGTGGCCGCCGCCGCGTTCCGATTGCTGTAGCGCGGCCTGCGCTACTGTGATTGTGATCACGGACGTTAACCACGGAGTCCACAGAGATCACGGAGCAATCTTTTGAAAGGCCAGTACCGCTAACCACCGGCTTTGCATTTTGAAGTAATTCTCCGTGTGCGCCGTGCACTCCGTGGTTTGGCGTACGTGATCAGGTTCGTGGCAGTACGCCATCTTGGACGCGCTGAAGGCGGGACAAAAGTCCCGCCTCTACGTACGACTGTGGCCTCTCTCTAGCGCGGTGACCGACCCGTTGCTGGTTGTGTACATGAAATTCCACGGTATCAACCGGCCGCCAGACGCCGATTGAACAGGCGCACGGCCACTATCACTGACGCCGTCCCGACCACTGCGCCCATGATCAGAAAGCCGGCGTACGGCTGGCCAGCAGCCGCCGACCACAACGCGCGCATCGGCCAATAGGTCGGCAATATCCCGGCGGCATATTGCAGTGGCTCCGGGATGAAGAACGCCGCAATCGGCAACAGGTTGACGGCATTGAGCACCTTCACCACCGCGAAGCCGGCCACCTTGTTCGGCGCCGCCGTGGCGAGGACGAGCGCGAGAAGGGGCGCAGCAAGACTCGCGACCAGCGCGATGGCCCCAAGCGCCGCCAGGTCGATCGGGCTCAGACCCGCAAGTGGATACCCGATCACGGTGGCGACCGTGCCGACCACCAGCGGTCCCGTCACGCGATAGGCCAGATAGTCGCGCATCGACAGCGGCGTGACGCGCAACGCCTTCAAGGTCCCCGTATCGCGCTCATCGAGCAGCAAGAAGCCGATGACGAACCCGATCATGCCGGGCGCGCTCATCAGGTAGCCGCCCATGATGACGGGGTGATACCGCTCGAGATCGAAGGCCGAGCCCGCCAGCATTTCTTCGACGACGCGAACCACCACCCGGATCAGCAGCGCCATCGCGAGTGGCACGGCCGTCATCCAAATCAGCAGTGGATCGCGCCACAGCACTCGCGCGTCGGCGGCGACCAACGTCCGCAGGGCCACGATCCTCATCGCCCGCCTGTCGCCTCGGTGGCACGCATCGCCCGCGCCACGCTCGCTGTGCCCCACCGCCACGCGGCCGCGCACCACGTGACCGATCCGACCACGCCAAACAGCAGGTCGGCCATGGTGAGCGTCGTGTATCCGCCCCGCACCAGCGTCAATGCGGGCTCAACCGGGTGCACCACAAATGGCGCCCGCGGCAGCAGTCCGAAATGCGGCAACAGCGGCACGAGCAGGAACGTGACGAACACCGAGGCCGGAAGGATCAGCTCGTTGACCGAGGTATAACGCGCGCTGATGCCGGCGCCGCAGCCAGTGTAGAAAATGCCAAGCGCCACCGCGCCCGCCGCGATCGGCAGCCACGTCCCGACGCCGAAGGCCAGCCACACCACGGCCAGCGTCTCGACGACCGCCAGCGTAATCAGCGTGGTCATACGCATCGCGAGGTAGTGCCCCGCCGTCACCGGCGCGACGCCCAGCGCCGTCAGCGTGCCTTCATCGCGCTCGAGCAGGATCAGGCCGGCCACAAAGAACAGCGTCGTGATTGGCAGGTTGATGGCAAACAGCGCGGGAACCCAGAGCGCATGATCGGCGCGCGCCGCCGCGGGCAACATCAGCAGCAGGCCACTGACGATCACGACGATGACGCCAGTGGCGAGATAGAAGCCATGCCTGGCCTGCAGGAGCAAATCGTAGCGGAGGATCACGAGCCATCGCTTCATGCGAGCCGCGTGCCCGTCATCACGACGAACACGTCCTCGAGCGTGGTTTCCGACGTGTGAACAGTCTCCACATGATCGGCGCGCAGCGCCGCCAGGAACGCGGCGTTGTCGGCGAGCCCCGCCAGCGGAAATTCCTCGGTCACGCGGGTCCCGCCCCGGACCGACTCGACGCGGACCACTCGCCGGCCATGCGCCAGCCGCAACGCGCGCGGCGCATCGACGGCCGCGATGCGGCCGTCGACCAGAAAGGCGACGCGATCGCACAGTTCATCGGCGGTCGTCATGTCGTGGGTCGTCAGGAAGATGGTGGCGCCGCCGTCGCGGGCGTCGCGGATCACGTGACGAATCTGGCGCGCGGTGACCGGATCGAGCCCGGCGGTCGGCTCGTCCAGGAACAGCAGTCCCGGCCGGTGCAGCAGGGCGCGTGCCAGCGTGAGACGGCCGCGCATCCCCTTTGAGAACTCACCGACACGCTTGTTGGCATCGGCCGCCAGCCCGACGCGGTCAAGCAGCGACATGACCTCCGGCGTGGACTGGCCATACAGCCCGGCAAACAACTCGAGGTTCTCGCGCGCCGAGAGCTTCAGATAATGATTCGGCGCCTCGAACGCCACGCCGATGTGCCGGTAGTACTCGGCATTCCAGGCTCGCAGATCGCGGTCGAGCACCACGACGGTGCCGGTATAGCCATCGAGGAGATGTATCAGGATGTTCTGCGTCGTGCTCTTCCCGGCGCCGCTCGGTCCGAGGAAACCGAAGATCTCGCCGCGTTCCACCGTGAAGCTCACGTCGTGAATGGCCGGCCGCGCCGCGCCCGGGTAGCTGAAGCTGAGAGACCGGGTCTCGATCGCGGGTGCTGCCACGGTTGTATCCTAAGCCCGTGGCCAGGAAAGCGTCGCGACGATCCGCCAAGCCGAAGTTGCCGCGAGCGCCGTTACCGAAACAGACGGGCGGCGCTCATGAAGACAAGACCAAGCGGCCATTTCGCAAACAAAAGCACAAGACGAAATGGCCTGACGACTAGGGTTCCAGGGGTTCCAAACGTTCCATGGGTTCCAAGGGTTTGGTTCGAAGGCGGTTCCAGACCAACACGCCAAGGATCACCAGGAGAAATACGTCAGCGACGAACACGATTCGCAATCCGGCGCTACCGATAACACCCGCGGCTACCGGGCTCACAGCGAGGCCGAGAAGCGACGCGGTGGTCATGATCCCGAAGCCGGTGGCGTGAGCATCGGGGGGCAGCAAGGCCCCGGCCACCGAGTAGATGGCCGTCGTCGACGATCCCATCGCCACGCCGGCGACCACGATCGACACGGCGAGCGTGCCGATGCCAGGGGCGATCACGATCGCCGCCAGCGCCACCGCAGCGGTGATCGTCCCGATCACGATCACGAACTTTGGCGTGCGCGTCTGCAACCATCGCGGCGCGAGCTGCGAGCCCGCCGCCGCGGACATCGCGCCGAGCGAGAACAGCACGCCCGCGACGAGCGGAATGCGCGCGTCGTCCACGCCTACCTGCGACACGAACAACGGCAACACGGGGCCGAAACTGCGATCGACCGTCTGCAATCCGAAGATCACGAACAGCGCCAGCAGGAAGCCGGGCTGCCGGACCAGCTGCGTGAACACCTCCCAACCGCCGCGAACCTTGCGCTCCGCCCGCCGCTCGAGCGGCTCCTGGTAAACGAAGATGATGAGCAGCATCGCGGCCAGGTAAAACGTCGCGGCCACGAGAAACGCGTTGCGCAGTCCAACGATGGGCGCCAGGAGGCCGCCAATGACGGGGCCCATGGCCGGCCCCAGCCGATGGCCGGTCTGCACCGTCCCGATCGCTTGCGCCATCCGGTCGCGCGGCACTGATTGTGCCGCCATCGACATCGTCAAGGCGCCGTATCCGGCGAACACGCCGAGCAAGGCGCGTAGCGCGAACAATTGCCACGGCGCGGTCACGAACGCCATCGCCGCCTTGGTGAGGATGAAAGCGGTGAGCGAGCGGATGACGAGGAGCTTGCTGCCGTACTTGTCGCCGACGCGACCCCACAGCGGCGCGCTGATCGCGGTCACGGTGGGCGTGGCACCGAGAATCAGTCCCGTCCATAGCGTGATCTCGCCGACGTCGGTCGTACCGAGCTCGGCAATGTAGAGCGGCAGGAACGGCATCACCAGCGTGAAGCCGGTAAAGCCGATGCAGCCGGCGCCCGCGGCCGCGAGAACGTTTCGGCGCGACTGCCGTTCATCCACGCGCGTTTAGCGGGTCTGTGCCATCTGTGCCTGCCACCTTCGCGCTCCGCGCTACGGCGGACAAGTCTGTGGCCCCAATCAGAAACGGATCTTTACCGAAGGCCCCGGATAGACCTGGATGCTGTCGATGAAGCGCACGCGGTGCGGGTTGGTCTGCATCACCAGCGAGCTGGTGCGAATGCCGGCGCCGAAGAACCGCACGCCGTTCATCAACGATCCGTCGGTGACGCCGGTGGCCGCGAACACGATGTCTTCCCCGCACGCCAGATCCTCGGACTTGTAGATCTTCTTGAAGTCCTTGATGCCCATGGCGCGGCAGCGCTCTTCGTCCTCGGGCTTCTGGACCACGAGGCGCGCGAAGATTTCGCCGTTGAGGCACCGCATGGCCGCCGCGGTCAGCACGCCTTCGGGCGCGCCGCCCGTGCCCATCACCGCATGCACGCCGGTGCCCGACACCGCCGCGGAGATACCGGCCGAGAGATCGCCGTCACCAATCAAGCGGATGCGCGCGCCCGTCGAACGGATCTCCTTAATCAGCTTCTCGTGCCGCGGCCGATCGAGGACCACCACGGTCAATTCGTCGACCTGGCGTCCCAGGCTCCGCGCGATCGCGCGCAGGTTCTCTCTCACCGGCGCATCGATCTCCACCACGTCCTTCGACGCCGGTCCGACGACGAGCTTCTCCATATAGAGGTCCGGCGCGTGCAGCAACCCACCCTTCTCGGAGGCCGCCAGCACCGCAATCGCGTTGGGCGCACCGGTGGCACACAAGTTCGTGCCTTCCAGCGGATCGACGGCGATGTCGACCTCATCAAACTTGCGGTTGGAGGTCTGTTCCTTCTGCGCGAGGCCAACTCTTTCGCCGATGTAGAGCATCGGGGCTTCGTCGCGCTCGCCTTCGCCGATGACGACCGTGCCGTCAATCGGGACGGTGTCCATTTCACGGCGCATCGCCTCCACGGCCACCTGGTCCGATCCGTACCGGTCGCCCTGGCCCATCGTATGGGCGCAGGCGACGGCGGCCTGTTCGGTGACGCGTAAGAACTCGAGTGAAAGATCGGATTCCATTTCAGATCTCAGATGGTAGATTGCAGATTGTCCGGCCCAGCGATTGTGGGACTGTCGGCTCGGTCAAAACACTCGATTATTACACGAGCCGGACCTGCGCCCTGGCGCCGCGGCCCAGCCCGAGGCCGTGCGCCGCATCGCCGCCGTTGACGGCGATCTCGAGGTGATCGGTGCTGCCGAAGAGTGCACACAATTCACCGGCCGGCGCCTCGGCATAGGTGGCGACGATGCGCGCCACGTCCCGGTCGCCAACGGTGACGGCAATGGCGCCGCCGCCGCTGAAGTGATCGAGGGTGCGGCGATCGATATTCGTGATCAGGTTGCCGAATCGATCGACGCGGACCACCTCGCCGGTGATCTCGCGGGCCGCCACCACCGGCCGCGGCAGATCGATGGTCTGGAAATCCGCAAGGCTCCTGCCCAGCGAGACCAGCGCTATGCCCTTCGCCAGCCACCCGGCCGCCGGCGCAAACCGGTCGCGGCCTTCGAACGTGCGGCTCACGGTCGGCCGCGCGTACTTCCGCTCGGTGAGCTCGACCACCTTCTTCGGCGGCGACTCCCGAAACACCGCCGACAGCACGCCGTTGTCGGGCGCCACGAACTTGTAGTCGCCGCAATCGGCGGCAATGCCGCGTCGCGACGAGCCCACGCCGGGATCGACAACGACCAGGAAGACGGTGCCGGGCGGAAAGTAGCGATAGCAGGCGGCGAGCTCGAGCGCGCCGGCCACGACGTCGTGCGCGGGTATGTCGTGGCCGATGTCCACCAGCGTGGCGTCCGGGCACACGCTCAGCACGACCGCTTTCAACGTGCCGGCGTAATGATCGCGTGTGCCGAAATCGCTGAGAAAGGCGACGACCGGGCGAACCATCCCGCCCGCGATCTTATCTACGCGAGGGCTTTCTGAACAGCATCTCCCGCACCTGGCTCTTCATCAGGAACGAGTCGGTGACGCGAAGATCCTTGAACAGCTTGATGATGTCGCCGTTGAGCAGGTTGCGCTGCCTCGGGCGCGACGCGGGATAAGTGCGGTACTTCAAGTGCGAGGCATCCACGACGACGTACTTCGTGTAGAGAGAGCCTTGCGTCTCGGCGGTGCTGAAGAAGCCAAGGAGGCACCCGTCCGGTTTCAGCAACGTGGACAACGCCGTGGCGAGCGCCTGCGCGGCCGGACGATCGAGAAAGTCCAGCACGTCCCAGCACAGGACGCCGTCGACGGTGCCCGGCGCCTGCGTGAAACGCTTGGCGAAGAATTCGGGGAGCTGATGGATCGTGTTGGCCTTCACATGACGATCGATGTCGGCGGCGATGTCTTCGACGCGGATGCGGCAGCCCAGCTGCTCACCAAAGAACGTCACGTTGCTCCCGACGACGGGGCCGAGGTCGAGGAGCAGCGGGCCCTCGCTGCCCTGAAGGCTGGCGAGAAATTTATGGAGTGCCTTGGTCGGGTATGACGCCTCGGCAACGTTGGTGACCGACACATCCGCCGTGGCGCTCTCGGCCGCCTTGCGGGGGCCGAAAATGCCAAAGAGGTCGGTCAGTGAGCGCGTCGATTCGGCCATGAGACCCGAACTACGCGCCTACGCGCTGACCTTGCTGCTGCGGATTCTGCTGCGGTTGCTGCTGCTGCGGATTTGGATTCGGCTTCGCCTGCTGCGGCAGCTGCTGCGGCGGCGACTTCGCGCCCGCGCGCTGCATGTCGACGCTGCCGCGGAAGTGCGCGCCCTCGGCAATGGCGACGCGCGGCGACGCGATGTCCCCGTCCACCGATCCGTTGTCGCGAATGTCCACCTTCTCCGACGCGGTGACATTGCCGGTGACTTCGCCCAGCACCACCACCGCCTTGGCGAACACCTCCGCCTTAATCTTGCCGTTGGGGCCGATCGTCAAGACGTTCCCCTTGAGATCGATGCGGCCTTCGACATGGCCTTCGATCGTGAGATCTTCACTGCCGCTCAACTCGCCTTTGATCACGACCGATTTCCCGATATTCACCATGTCCCTCCCGAATTGAGCACGCGGCTCGCTAGCCGTCGGCGCAGCACCAGCAGTCGCCGAAGGCGCAGCCGCCGGAGTGGGCGCCGGGGACGCGGCCGGTTTCACCGACTCATCACGCTTCCACATCGCTGAAAACCTCCCCCTCTACTGGAAAATCCGGATCGAGGGTGCCAAAAGCTGAAACCCGGGGAATGGGCTTCGGTGTCGAAGTCCCGCCAGTATAGAAGCCCCCGCCAAATGTTGTCTAGTCCTTTTATTGCCGACATTTAGCAGGAATGCTACGATTCAATTTCACCCCCATGCGCATCTACCTGGACCACAACGCGACGACCCCGCCCGACCCGCTCGTCGCCGACCGGATGGCTCAGGCCCTGAAGGACCTATGGGGGAACGCGTCGAGCGTTCACCATTTCGGTCAACAGGCCAAAGCCGCGCTAGACGAGGCGCGGACCTCCGTTGCCTCCCTCTTATCGGCAGATGCGTCGGAAATCGTCTTAACCGCCGGCGGCACCGAGGCCGACAACATCGCCATCCGCGGCGCCTCCGAGGCCATGGAGCCGTCGGGACGAAAGCACCTGATCACGTGTGGAATCGAGCATGAGGCGGTGCTGAACACGATGAAGGCGATGGCCAGGCGCGGCTGGAAGGTCACGCTGCTGCCGATGGATACCACCGGCATCGTCTCCGTGGAGCGCCTCCGGGACGCGATCACCGACGACACGGCGCTGGTGTCGATCATGCACGCCAACAACGAGATTGGCACCGTGCAGCCCATTGCCGACCTCGCGGCAGTGGCGCACGAGCGCGGCGCGCTGTTCCATACGGATGCGGTGCAATCGGCCGGCAAGTTGCCGGTCGATGTCCGCGCGCTGGGTGTTGACCTGTTGTCGATCGCCGCGCACAAGTTCTATGGCCCGAAGGGCGCGGGCGCGTTGTGGATCAGGCGCGGCGTGCGCATGCTGCCAGTCATGACCGGCGGCCGCCAGGAGCGCAATCGCCGCGCGGGCACCGAGAACGTGCCGGCACTGGTGGGACTCGGTGTCGCCGCCGAGATTGCCAGGCGCAAGATCGACACCGAAGGGCCGCGTCTCGCCGCGTTGCGCGATCGGCTGGAGGCGGCCGTCCTGTCGTCGGTGCCGGGCACCGATCGGAACGGCGCCGCGGCGCCGCGCGTGCCGAACACCACCAACATCAGCGTCGAGCGCGTCGAAGCCGAATCCCTGCTGATCGGCCTTGACCTCGCCGGCATTGCCGTGTCGTCCGGATCCGCGTGCTCGTCGGGCACGCTCGAACCGTCGCACGTGCTGAAGGCGATGGGGTATCCGCACGCGCGGACCCTCGGATCGATTCGTTTCAGCCTCGGGACCTCGAACACCGAGGCCGACATCGATCGCGTGATTGCGGTTTTGCCGCCGCTTGTGGAGAAGCTTAGGAGCTTAACGACTGTCGGCGGAAGAAAGTAGTTCCGGCGGCACTAACGACTCCGAGAACGCGGAGAAGTACGGAGAACACTGAGGGAGCCAACGATCTCCGTGCCCTCCGTACTCCTCCGTGTCCTCGGACGTATCAAGTATGAGGATCGTCGTAGCCATGTCCGGCGGCGTGGATTCGTCCGTGGCCGCGGCCCTGCTCGCCGAGCAGGGTCACGACGTCATCGGTGTGTCGATGCAGCTCTACCCTTCGACTCCCCGCGACGAGGCCGTCGGCCTCGTCGTGGGTCGCTCAGGGCAGGCGACAACAGCCGTCGAAAAGTGGGGCACGTGCTGCACCATGGACGATCTGCACGACGCGCGTCGGGTCGCCGCCACCATCGGCATTCCCCACTACATCGTCAACTTCGAATCGCAGTTTGGCGAGCACGTGATCGCCAATTTCGTGCGCGAGTATGTGTCGGGTCGCACGCCCATCCCCTGCTCGCACTGCAACAGCGATATGAAATTCGCCGAGCTGCTCGATCGCGCCAAAGCCTACGACGCCCAGCAGCTGGCCACCGGCCACTATGCGAGGGTCGTGCGCGACGAGAGCGGCCGCTATCGCCTGTGTCGAGGCGCCGACCATTCGAAGGACCAGACCTATTTCCTGTTTTCGCTGACGCAGGATCAACTCGCGCTCGCGGCGTTTCCGGTGGGCCATCTCGACAAGGACACCGTGCGCGAGCATGCGCGGCGGTTGAGCCTGCATGTAACGTCGAAGCCGGATAGCCAGGAGATCTGCTTTGTGCCGGACGGCGATTACGCCGCCTTCGTCGAACGCACGGCGCCCGATGCCGCCCGTCCGGGTACGATCGTCGACCACGACGGCCGCGTTGTCGGCACCCACGCCGGCGTGCACCGGTTCACGATCGGCCAGCGCAAGGGCCTGGGCCTGTCGTCGACCGAGCCGCTCTATGTGCTGGAGATCAAGCCGGCGTCGGCGCAGGTGGTGGTCGGCCGGCGTGACGCTCTCGGCCGCACGCACCTGACGGCGTCAGAGGTGAACTGGATCAGCGGCACCGCGCCACCGGATTGGCTGCGTGTCTCGGCGCAGATTCGCCATCGCCACAGCGCCGCGCCGGCGAAGGTCCGTAGTACAGACGAAGGGCGCGCCGAACTCGAGTTCGACACGCCCCAAACTGCGATTACGCCCGGCCAGGCCGTCGTGTTCTATGACGGAGACGAGGTTTTGGGTGGTGGTTGGATCGACTGAAAGTCAGAAGTCAGACGTGAGAAGTCTCACTTCCTACTTCTACCTTCTCACTTGCTTCATGGAGCGTTCCTGACAGAAACCGTTCAGCGTCGATCGCGGCCATACATCCCGATCCCGCGGCGGTCACCGCCTGACGGTAGACATGATCCTGCACATCACCGGCGGCAAACACGCCCGGCACGCTCGTGCGCGATCCACCATGCGTCTTCAGGTAGCCGTTGTCGTGCATCGCCAGCTGGCCCTTGAAGAGCGCCGTATTCGGCGTGTGGCCGATGCCGATGAACACGCCGTCCACCGGCAATTCGCTGGTCGCGCCGGTGTTGGTGTTGCGCAGCACCAGCGAGGTCACCTTGCCCTGATCGAGATCCTTGATGCCGATGACTTCGGTATTCCAGATAAACCCGATGTTCGGCGTCGCCATCGCCTTGTCCTGCATGACCTTCGACGCCCGCAGCGCGTCACGGCGGTGAATCACGGTCACCTGCGTGGCGAGCTTCGACAGGTAGATGGCCTCTTCCATCGCGGTGTCGCCGCCGCCGACCACCGCCACCGGCAGCCCCTTGAAGAAGAAGCCGTCGCAGGTGGCGCACGTCGAGACGCCGCGGCCTGACAGCTTCTTGTCCACGCCAAGGTCGAGCCATTTCGCGGACGCGCCGGTCGCGACGATCAGTGCCTGCGCGCTGTATTGGGTGTTCTCGACGTCGACGAGGAACGGCCGCTTCGACAGGTCGACCGAGGTCGCGTCGCCCTGGATGATCTGCGCACCAAAACGCTCGGCCTGGGCCCGCAGTTCCTTCATCAGATCGGGCCCCATGATGCCGTCGCGATACCCTGGCCAGTTCTCCACCATGGTGGTGAGCATCAACTGCCCGCCCGCTTCGATGCCTTCGATGACCAGGGGCTTGAGGTTGGCGCGCGCCGCGTACAGCGCGGCGGTGAGTCCGGCCGGGCCGGACCCGATGATGAGGACCTGCTGCGCTATTTCTCTTGAGGCGGTGTCTCTCAGGGCGGTATTCACAGGTGCTTGTTGATGATCTGCGTGAGACGATCCTTGGTCTCGAGGCCGACCACCGTTTCCTTGAGGTCGCCGTCTTTGAACAACAGCAGCGTCGGGATGCCGCGCACCATGAACTTGCTCGGCGTCATCGGGTTTTCATCGATGTCGACCTTCGCCACCGTCAGCCGGCCGGTGAATTCCTCGGCGAGTTGCTCCACGATCGGCGCGATCCGGCGGCACGGGGCGCACCACGTGGCCCAGAAATCCACCAGCACCACGCCACTCTTCACTTCGTCGCTGAAATTTGCGTCGGTAAACGTCTTGACGTTCTCAGATGCCATGAGCCCTGCCTAACCCTTAGATGCCGTCGCCGTTCCGGCGTTCCGCCGCGCCTTCTGTGCCTTCTGTGGCCTCAGCTTCAAATACATTTTGACATATTCACCAGCCGAGCGGTCCCACGAGACGTCGGCGCGCATGCCGTTGGTCTGGAGCCGCGTCCAGATTTTCTTGTTGGGGTACGTCGCCAGTGCCGAGGTGAGCGTGTCGAGCAGGCCGCGCGGGTGGTACTCGGCAAACAGGAAGCCGTTGCCCTGCCCGTTGCGGGGGGTGTATGGACGCACGGTGTCCACGAGGCCGCCCACGGCGCGAACCACGGGCACCGTGCCATAGCGCAGGCTGTACATCTGGTTGAGACCGCACGGCTCGAACCGTGACGGCATGAGAAAGATGTCGGCGCCACCCTCCACGAGGTGCGCGCGGCGCTCGTCGAAGCCAATGAACGCGCTGATGCGGTGCGGCCATTGTCGCGACAGGGCCCGCCACATGTCCTGGTAGCGCGGCTCGCCGGTGCCGACAATGGTGAAGGTGGCCGCGAGGCCGGGCAACTCGCCTGCCACGGCGGCAATCAGATCGAGGCCCTTCTGATCGACCATGCGCGACACCATGCCGACCACCGGCCGCTTCAGGAGATCGTCGGTGATGGCGAATCCGAACGTCTCGAGCAGCGCGCGCTTGGCGGCCTGTTTGCCCGCCAGGTTGGCGGCGCTAAACGGCGCCGGCAGATACGGATCCGACTCGGGATTCCATTCGTCGTAATCGATGCCGTTGAGAATGCCGACCAGCGCGTCGCCGCGCCGTCGGATCGCGCCATCGAGGCCGTTGCCGTACTCCGGCCGCTGGATTTCCTTGGCGTAGGTGGGGCTTACCGTGGTGATCGCGTCGGCGAAGTTAATGCCGGCCTTCATGAAGCTCAATCGATCGAAGAACTCGAAGCCATCGATGGTGAAATCTTCCCAACGCAGACCGAGACGCGGAACCCAGCTCTTATCGAAAACGCCCTGATACGCCAAATTGTGGATCGTGAAGACCGTAGGCACCGTACCCACCGTACGCACCGCGAGCGCTCGTGCATGAACTGGCGCGAGCCCTCCCTGCCAGTCATGTGCGTGAATGATGTCGAACGGCCGCGACTGTTGTGACGCCCAGTCGATCGCCGCCGCGGAGAGAAACGCGTACCGCACCGCGTTGTCCGCGAAGTCGCCCTGGGCGTTGTAGTAAATGCCATCGCGATCGTAGAGCTCGGGGCAATCGAGGAGCAGAAGCCGCCTTCGCGAAGACGCTTCGGCGGGCCAAGCACCGCTCGGGCGCGCTTCCATGAGCCGCGCGTTGAAGCGATGCGCGGCCACTTCCACGGTGACCTTACCGGCGAGCGGACCATCCGTCACGCCGCGATACCGCGGGGTGATCAGCGTGACGTCGTGCCCCAGCCGCGCCAGCGCCTTGGGTAGGGCCGTGGCCACATCGGCCAGCCCTCCCGTTTTCGAGAACGGCTGGGCTTCCGAGGCGATCATGAGAATGCGAAGTCGCGCCGTAGCTCGCTCTTGTTCCGGGCGAGCGGAGGCGGATGCCTTTTCCGTTGTGGGAGCTGTCCCGACCCTGCGTGGCATGCCTGCTCTAGCTTATGATGGCTGCCGTGTCTGGAACGCCATCGAGTGGCTCGCGGGTGCTGCCGCGCGACGTGCTCGAGCTCAAAGCCATCGGCGAGCGCCAGCCGGAGCTCGCCCCGGCGGTGAACCTCCAAGTCGATCTGATCGAGGCGGTGCGCCGCGTGCAGGGTCGCATCACCACGCCCTGGATCGAGACCCCCACCGAGACGTTGTCGGCGCGCCTGGTGACCGGCGAGCCGCTCCTCGAGTTCTCGCAAATCGCCTTTGACTGGAACGACGTCCGGTTGCTGATCCGGCAGGTCACCGACGTGTTGCGGCGCCATGAAGTGATTGACGCGCCCACCGCCACGGCGCTGCACTCGGTTGGCCGCAGCCCGACGCTGCCCGACCTGATGCGCGCCTGGTTCGAGCGCAAGCCGACCATCGACATCGAGATGATCGACGACGTGCTCGGGTGGGCGGCGCGGCCGTATCTGCAGCGCACCGCCGAAGTGCTGCAACAGCGCGTCAGCCTCGATGGCTGGACGCGGCGCGTGTGCCCCGTCTGCGCGGCGGAACCCGAGTTCTCGGTGATCACCACCAGCGGGGAGCGCCAGTTGGTGTGCGGGCGTTGCCACGTGCGCTGGGCGTTCAGCTCCATCACCTGTCCGTATTGCGGCAACGACGATCGGACGACCATCAAATCGATGGCCACCGCCGACGGCCTCTATCGCGTGATGCTGTGTGGGCCGTGCGGGCGGTACATCAAGGCGCTGGACGGGCGCAAGGCGTCTCGTCCGTTGCTTCCCTATGTGGATTTGATTGCGACGCTGCCGCTCGATGCGGCGGTCATGAAGATGAAGAGCTAATCCTGTTCCTGCTGCTGGAAGTCACCTTCCAGCAACGCCTTGGTCCGCGTGCTCATCCAGTTGAACAAGTGACGCGTCTCCCAGAAGCGGCTGGCGTTGGACTTGGCGCCGAGCACGACAAACGCCACCTGCTGGCCCGACTGCGGCAGGCGCAGCAGCGTCGCCAGGCAGTACCCCGAACGGCTGATGAAGCCGGTCTTGCCGCCGACCACGTCGATGTCGCCGCTGCGGACGATCTGGTTGGTGCTGTTGGCGGTGATGACGCGCTTGCCGACCCTCGTGCTGTACGACGTCTTGCGCATGATCTCGCTGATCTGCTCGTTGCCCGCCGCCGTGGCGATCAACCGTGCCTGGTCGTAGGCCGACGACATGTTTTCCGCGAGCAGGCCCGACGGATCCGCGTAGGTCGTGCTCTCGAGGCCGAGCAGCCTCGCGCGGTTGTTCATGCTCTCGATGAAGCCGTCGGAACCCATCGGCGAGATGCGCGCGAGCGCGCGGGCCGCGGCGTTGTCCGACCCTACCAGCAACAGGTTCAGCAAATCCTCGGCGGTGAGTTTGAGACCGGCATGGAGATACGTGATCGACGCGCGCAACACGTCACTGCGCTGCACCGTGACCATCTGGTCGAGCGGAGCGCCGCTGTCGAGGAACACGAGCGCGGTCATCACCTTGGTGATGCTGGCAATCGATCGCTGATCCTGGGCGTGGTTCTCCCAGAGGATTTCGCCGGTTTCCGGGTTGTAGATGATGGCGGCTTCGGCGCGCACATCCGGCACCTCGCGGCCAAACTCGTCGACCGTGAACCGCGGCGTCTGCAGCTCGCGCAGTTCCCTGGCGCGGGCGGCGGCGCGGGCGCGCGCCAGTTGCGCGCGGCGTGCGCGGGCCGCACTGGCGGAATACGTCTTCTTCTTTACGGTGGACTTAGTCGCCCTGGCAGGTGTCTTCGAGGTGGTCTCTGGCTTCGCCGCCGGCGATGCGGCCACGGCCTGGGCCGACACCGAAGGAGGCGTGAACACAAATCCCATGGCGGCGAGCGCCAGGGACACAGCTATTTTCGTGAGGCCAGTTCGGTTCACCATTGAAGATTACGCAGGATTGTAACCAGACTATCTCCAATAAGCAATAGGGTTTACGGCTCTTGCGGTAAGCTTGGAGCCCTAATGGAACGGCACGCTCGATCCGAGTACCTGGTCCTTAGAAAGACCATCGCCCAAAGAGGCGCGCTCCGGTCCATCCTTGCCCTCGGCGGCATTAGTATCTGGTCCGGGATTCTCATTGCCGTGCTCGTGCTCCTCCCCTATCCCGTCGCCTCTGCAATTCCCTTGCTCATTCTCGCTGTGACTTTCGAAGCCATAAGGCCTTTACACTTTGGCGCGGAACGCATCGGACGTTACCTGCAGGTCTTCTATGAGGAAGCCGGCCAGCCGGACCGTGCCCTTTCCGACACGCCCTCCTGGGAACGCGTCGCAATGCGCTTGGGCCCCGTGCCCGGCGTCGGCGGCCATCCGCTATTCGTCCCAATTTTTTATCTGGCGACCTTGGCGAATTACGTGGCGGTCATCATTCCGAACCCGGTGCCGATCGAGTTGGTTGTCATGGCCGTGCCGCATCTCGCGTTCATCGCCTGGCTCGTCGCGGCGCATCGCGCCATGACCACTCAGCGGGCGATCGAGTTGTCGCGGATGCGCCAACTGGCCAAGTCCCAATCCCTGAACTCTTGAACCCGGACCTCAGGACCTCAAGCCCTCAGTATCACTGTTGTGCCAGCGCGATCGCCAGCAGCAAGGCCCTCTGCGATCCCTGCCACGAATTGGTCTGATCGAACGCCTCGTCCAGCGCATGGGCACCGGTGCCGCGGCCGCCGCCGTCGATGGTGATCGCGGGGATGCCGAGGCTCATCGGGATGTTCGCGTCGGTCGATCCCTCGTCTAGCGCCACCGGAAATCCCAGCGTCTTGGTCACCGAAACCGCCGCTTGCACGATCGGTGAGGTCGCCGCGGTCTGACCGGCCGGGCGATTGCCGACCAGCGCTTTGTCCACCTTCAGCAGGTTCGTCTTCCACCGCGAGTCTTCCTCGGCCACGGCCTCGTCTACCGCCCGCTTGAATTTCGCGTCGAGCGCCTCCAGCGCCGACGGGCTCACCGAGCGCATGTCCATCTCGAACCACGATTCGAACGGAATGGAATTGACGGAGGTGCCGCCGCCGACGCGGCCGACGTTGAAGGTCGTTTTCGGCTCGGTTGGCACTTCGAACCGCGAAATCTTCTCGACCGCCCGGCCGAGCGCGTGCAGCGGATTGGAAATGCGGCCGAACGCCCCGTAGCTGTGGCCGCCCGGGCCCTTGAACGTGACGCGGTAGCGCAGGCTGCCGACGGCGATGTGCGTGATGCCCAGGCCGGTGCCGTCGATCGAGACGAAGCGATCGATCTGCCCCTTCATGCTTTCGTTGAACAGGTACTTCACGCCGCGCAAATCGCCGAGGCCTTCCTCGCCGACGGTGCCGACGAACGTGATCGTGCCGGGCGTCTGCACCCTGGCCTGGTTCATCGCGCGAATCACCGCGAGCACCACGGCCAGGCCGCGGCAGTCGTCGCCGATGCCGGGGCCGCGCAGCACGGCGCCGTCGCGCTTCACCTTGACGTCGGTGCCTTCCGGAAACACGGTGTCGAGATGCGCGCTGAACACGAGGCGCGGGCGCGGCTGGGTGCCGGGCCGGTCGCCGAGCACGTTGCCTTCCTTGTCGATGCGCACGTTCTGCAGTCCCGCCTCGCGGAACATCCGCGCGTAGACGTCGGCGCGCCTGGCTTCCTTGAACGGCGGCGCCTCGACTTCGCACAGGCGCACCTGATCCTCGATGGTCTGCGGCTCCGCGGCGCGGATCGCATCCACGGCGGCTTTGACCGCGGCGTCGGCCATCAGCTTCGCGCCGATGTTCGCGGCCTCCTGCTGCGAAAGAGCGGTTGATGGCAGCAGAAGCACTGCCGCAAGGACGAGGAAAAGACGGGCGATCATGAAGAACAGTATAAGCAGTCGGTGCACAGAGTGCACATGGTGCACCCTGCGCACCTTACGAGATCACACCCCTGCGCACCGCGTAGAGCACCAGTTCCGCGGTGTTATGGATGTCGAGCTTCTGTAGGATGCGGGCGCGGTGCGTTTCCACCGTGGCTGGGCTGATCTCGAGGAGTTCGGCCACTTCCTTGTTCGTGCGGGCTTCCGCAATCAGCTGAAAGATTTCCCGCTCGCGCTCCGACAACGTCTCAAAGCGGTCCGCGACGCCGGACCCGGCGACGCGCCGGACGTAATCATCCAGCATCAGCCGCGCGATGGCCGGACTGAAGTAGGCCTGCCCGGCCGCCACCGAGGCGATGCCCTTCAGCAGATCCTTGCCGGCGGAGTCCTTGAGCATGTAACCCGTGGCGCCGGCCTGCAGCGCGCGCGTCACGTAGGCCTCGTCTGAGTGCATGCTCAACACCAGCACCCTGGTCTCCGGGACCTTCCGGACAATCTGCTGCGTGGCATCGATGCCGTTCAGCAGTGGCATGGCGATGTCGAGCACCGCCACATCCGGTTTGAGCGCCAGACACTTGCGCACCGCTTCGCGCCCGTCGCCCACCTCGGCGATGATTTCCCACTCGGGCCGCTCCTCCAGGATTTTACGCAGGCCATGACGGACCAGGGTGTGGTCGTCGCCCAGCAGCACGCGGAGTTTAGCCAATCGCATGGCCCTCGGGCAGGCTGATGATCAGCCGGGTGCCGTGGCCGGGACTGCTCAGGATATTGAAGGTCCCGCCCAGGCGATTGGCTCGCTCACGAACGCTGATCAGCCCCAGCCCGCGCGCCACAATCGGCCGATCGGTGTCCTCGACAAACCCGACGCCGTCGTCTTCGATCTCGATCAGCAGTCGATCGACCATCTGCGTCAGGCGCACGTCGCACCGCGTCGCGTGCGCGTGCTTGGCCACGTTGGTGATGCCTTCCTGGACAATGCGGTAGGCTGCCAGTTCGACCTCGCGCGGCAGCCGGCTGGGTAAATCAATCTGCTCCAGGTTGGCGCGGATGCGGCAGCGGCGCTCGACACCGCGGAGCGAGGCTTCGATGGCCGCCGGCAGGCCCAGGTCATCAAGGGCCGCCGGATGCAGCAGCTGGCTCAGGTTGCGCACGGTCTTCATCGCCCCGTCGGTGATGGTCTGCGCCTCAGTCAGGGTCGCGACCGAGGCACCGCCGCTGGCGATGCTCCGCTGCGCCACGTCGAGCTCGAGGCGGATCGCGCTGAGCACCTGGCCAACCTCGTCGTGGAGCTCACGCGCAATGGTCCGGCGCTCTTCCTCCTGGGCGCCGATCACCTTCGCGGCCATTTGCTGGAGCTCGGTCGACATCCGCGCGTCGCGCTGCATCTGGTGACGCAACCGCGATTCGAGCTGGGCGGCGTAGAGGTTGGTCAACAGCAGCACGCCGAGGCCGATAACCAGAGCGATCCCGAGATTGCGCCGGCTCTGCAGCTCCGCCACGCGATGAATCTCGGCAATGTCGTCCTGTTGCTGAATGAAGGCCCGCCGGTTGAGCGTTTGAATCTCCTCGGAGATCGCCAGGGCGGCTTCGCGGCGGGGCACGATGTGCCGGTTGAGCACGTCCCGCACCGACGCGGTGGTGCGGCTGGAGGCGTCGGCGATCACCCCCAGCGAGGTGGTGTGGAACTGTTCGACTTCTCTCAGCAGCTTGCGAATGCGTTCGTTCTCGCCGCTGCCAGAGCCCATCACCGGCTCGTAATCGGCGATGGCCATCGTGATGATTTTGTAGGCGGCCTCGATCTGCTCGCGATCCCGGCTGAGCGCCGAGGGCTCCGGATTGAGCAGCGCATCGCGCACCCGCACCGAGCTCAACAGCACCTGGGCGCGAACGGTCGACAATAATTCCTGCGCGCGCGTGTAGCGCGCGGCCACGTCCGTGGCCTCGCGTTGAACCGTGTCCATCCGCTGCGTAAAGGCGTACCCGGTATAGAGCCACAGGCCGAGCGTGACGCAGAAGCCGATGGCCAGCGCCGTCCGGATTGACAGCCGCTCGAGCTGCGCGCGTTTCATCTCGGCAATACTATGCCACCTCCTGCCGCGCCGCGGCGGTCAGAAAAAACGCGGGAGAGGCTGAGGCCTTGGCGTGATCCCCTCCCGCGACTGACTCCCCCACAGGAGCCAACTCGATCAAGGGTTCCAAAGGTTCCAAGGGGTTCCAGGAGTTCCAGGGGTTCGCTGTGGAACCCGACTTTTGGAACCGATGGAACTCTTGGAACCCCTGAAACCCTTGGATATCACCAGAGGAACCGGACGCCCACGCGCGCGGTGCGTGGCGCGAGGATCGCCGAGGGCTTCTGGTAGCCGAGCCCGGTGGCGCGGCTGATGGTCTCCGACGAATGGCTGTTGGCGATGTTGAACAGGTCGAGGAACAGCCGCGCCCGCGTGCGATCCCCGAACGGGACGGTCTTTTCCGCGCGGATGTCGAACACCCAGATGTTGTCCTCGCGGTTGGCGTCCATCGCCTCGACGTAGTGCGTACCGCTGGCGATCAGGCCAGAGCCGCTGGGCACTGAAATCGAGACGGTGCGCGCGTAGTTGGAGCCGGACTGATGGCGAAGGACCGGCGATAGCCGGATGCCGTACGCCGCGTCGTAGCTGCCCGAGGCCTTGAGGTTCCACGTCGACCGATCCTCGACGCCCGGCTCATTCGGGTTGTTCGGGAAGTTGTTCGGGAAGTCGGTCAACATCGTGTAGGCGCCGCCGATCGACGCCGACCAGCGGTTGGAGTAGCGGCGATTGAGCGACAGTTCCACCGTCTTGGCGCGGGAGTAGGAGCCGGCGTTGCTCACCACGGTAGTGGTCGGGAAGTTGCCGGCCTGCGCCGACGGCAACCCGAGCATCGTGATGTTGGCATCATCGGCCGTGCCGCGCCGGCCGTCGAGACCGATGTCGACAAACGTGAACGGCGTCGTGAAGGCGCTCAGGCTGCGGAACGGCTGATAGCCCGTGTCGACCAGGTCGTCTTCGGTCTTGAAGACGAAGCCGCCTCGCAGTCCTACCGAATCCGACAGCTGGCGTTCGAGCCAGATGCTGCCTTCGTGCGTGTAGGGCTGCCGGATGTCGTCCTGGAGCAGTACTCCGCCCTCGAGGGCCTGGCTCAGACGGTTGCCCTCCTCCCCGGGCTGCCAGCGGCGGTCACCGTTGATGTCGTTCCACTGATGGGTGGCCTGCTTGGCCCCGGTGTTGGGGTTCGCATTGTCGCCGATGGCGACGCCGGGGTTGTGCCAAAAGTAGCCGTAATTGCCCTTGAGCACCGTGCGCCCGTCGCCACTGAGGTCGAACACCAAGCCGACGCGCGGGGCGATGCCGTTCCAGGTGAACATCTGCCGCTCCGCGAACGTCCGTGCCGCGACACTCACCGGTCCGACGGTGGCGGCCAGCTGCTCCTGCTCGGGCAGGAACGCCTGGTAACGGTCGTAGCGGAAGCCGGCGTTCACGGTAAACCGGCCACGGTTGAAGGTGTCGTTGAGGAAGATGCTCTGCACGTCGATGGCCGACGCCGACGTCAGGGCTCCCGATTTGCCGAGGCCAAGCCGGCCGGTCTCGGTGGCCGTCGGGATGCGGAAGATCACCTGGTTCGAGCGGCCGTTGTTGTAGACGTGCTCGATGTTGCCGCCCACGCCCTGCTCGAAGCCAACCCAGCCAATCTCCTTCAGGATCTCGCCGCCGAACTTGATCGTGTGGCTGCCGGCGCTGGTGTCAAGGAAGTAGGTGGCGGCGCCGGTCAACTGCTTGCGATCGCGATCGAGCTGCCACTTGCGGTGCGCGCCTTCGATCGCCAGCGTCCCGGAGTCACGCCAGAAATAGTCCTCTTCGCTATTGGCGAGGGTCGGGAAGTAGTAGCCGAAGTCGCCGAAGCGGGCTTCGACATACAGCTTGTCGCTGATCGTGCCGTTCCATTCACCCTTCCACACCCAACTGCCCGAGTCCTGCTTATAGGTCGGACCGGGGGAGTTGTACACCGCAGTGCCAAACGGCAGGCGGTTGGGCTGCAGCTTCTGGCCCCACTGGTAGTAGCCGATGAACTTGTTCTTCTGGTTGGCCTGGTAGGTGCCCTTGCCGACGGCGTTCCACAACTGGGTGTTGAACGTCAAGTCGAAGTTGAAGTTCGGCTGCGCGACGGCGTTGAACTGCTTGTTGTAAGTCCCGAACCACCACAACTTGTCCTTTTTGATCGGGCCGCCGATGTTGAGTGAGTAGTTGTAGTAGCGGTCGATTTCGTTGCTGTGCTCACGGATCGGGCTGTTGTTGAACGCCGTCGGCGCGGTGTACGAGTCGGGGATGTTCGAGCCCTGCAGCGAGTTATTGTACCAGTCGACATAGCCTTCGCCGGTGAACTGGTTGCCGCCCGACTTGGCGATGAACTGGCTCTGCACACCGGGGTTCGGCATTTCCGCCGACTGGCCCGACGTGCCGAGGAACACCTCCTCGAGCGAGGAGTAGTCGAAGTAGAAGCCGGCGCCGCCGGTGCCTTCCGTGGTGTTGATGCCCTCAATCAGCACGCGCACCTGGCCGCTGAACCCGTAGGCCACGTAGCCGGTCTGCGTGCCGGCGCGGTTGCCGCCCACATCGATGCGCGACATCTGCACGGCCGGTGTCACCGCCAGCAGCGACCACATGTCGCGGGCGTTGGGAATCGACTGCAACTGATCGAGCTTGAACGCCTGCACCGT
>CAZEMI010000098.1:0-3584 GCA_964513235.1 uncultured Acidobacterium sp. | reverse complement strand
GGCGGAATCGCCCTGTCGGTGCTGGGGTTCGACCTCACGCCGGCGCTGGCCCAGGTCCGCGAGCTGAAGATCGCGCGCACCACCGAAACCCGATCGACCTGCCCGTACTGCTCGGTCAGCTGCGGCGTCATCATCCACACGCTGGGCGACAAATCCCGAAACGTCACGCCAACGGTCGTGCACGTCGAAGGCGACCCCGATCATCCGATCAACCAGGGCACCTTGTGTCCCAAAGGCATCACCCTCAAGCAGAACATCGTCAACGATCGGCGGCTGACCACGGTGAAATACCGCGCGCCGGGCAGCCGCGCGTGGGAAGACAAGCCGTGGGACTGGGCGATCGATCGCATTGCCCGGCTGGTGAAAGACGCGCGCGACCAGCACCTCATCGAGCGCGATGCGCGCGGGCGCGCGATCAATGCCCTCACCGCCGTCGGCGTGATCGGCGGCTGCACCGACACCAACGAAGCCAATTACCTGCTCGTCAAGGCGTTTCGCGCCGGACTCGGGGTGATCCCGATCGAGCAACAGGCCCGGATATGACACGGCCCCACGGTGGCCAGTCTGGCCGCCACGTTCGGACGCGGAGCGATGACCAACGGCTGGACCGACATCAGGAACGCCGATGTCGTGCTGGCGATGGGCGGCAACCCCGCGGAGAACCACCCGGTCGGCTTTCGCTTCGTGATGGACGCGAAGCGCAACCGGAACGCGAAGCTGGTGTGCGTTGATCCGCGCTTCAATCGCACGGCCGCGGTCGCCGATGCGTTCGTGCAGATTCGCGTCGGCACCGACATCGCGTTTCTCGGCGGGTTGATTCATCACGCGCTGTCGCGCAACCGCTTCCACGCCGACTACGTGCGCGCGTACACGAATGCGCCGTTCCTGCTCAAGGACACCTACGCGTTCGACGCCGAGAAGGGAGTGTTCTCGGGCTGGAACGAGCAGACCAAGTCGTACACGGACACCTCGAGCTGGGGCTACGAGCTGGATGCCCGCGGTTTTGCCCGCACCGATCCGTCGATGCAGCACCCGCGCTCGGTGTTCCAGGTGATGAAGACGTTCTACGCGCGCTACACGCCCGAGGCGGTGGCCAACATCTGCGGCTGCAACGCCGAGGAATTCGTCACGACCGCCGAGCTCATCACGTCGACCTACACGCCGGATCGCGCCGGCACGATCATGTACGCGCTGGGCTGGACGCATCACAGCCACTCGGTGCAGCTGATTCACGCCGCGGCGATGTTGCAGCTGCTGCTTGGCAACGTCGGACGCGCCGGCGGCGGCGTGAACGCGCTGCGCGGCCACGCCAACATCCAGGGCGGCACCGATTGCGGCGTCGCGTATCACAACCTGCCGGGATACATTCCCATCCCGAAAGCCGATCACGAGTCGCTCGAGGCGTTCGTGACCGCCGTGACGCCGAAGGCCTTGAGCGCCACGTCCACCAACTTCTGGTCGAACACGGATCGCTTCACGGTCAGCCAGCTCAAGGCGTATTACGGCACGCACGCCACGCGAGACAACGGCTTCGGCTACTCGCTCCATCCGCGCCTGCCGCAAGACGAGGCGGGCAGCTACGAGAACTGGAGCTGGGCCTACATCTTCGACCATATGTACCGCGGCCGTATGGAGGGGTTCTTCAGCTTCGGCATGAACCCGGTGAGCAACGGCCCGCACTCGCGCAAGGCGGTGGCCGCGCTCTCGAAACTGAAGTGGCTGGTCGTAGCCGAGAACTTCGAGCAGGAGACGGCCGCGTTCTGGCGCGACGACATTCAAGCGCTCGTCGATAAGAAACCGGAGGACGTGCAGACCGAGGTGTTCCTGCTGCCGGCCGCCAACTTCGCCGAGAAGGACGGGTCGTTCGTCAACTCCGCGCGGTGGATCCAGTGGAAGTGGAAAGCCGTCGATCCGCCAGGCCAGGCCAAGCCAGACCAGGAGATCATCGCGCGGATCTTTCTCAAGGTCCGCGATCTCTATGCGCGCGAAGGCGGCCGCCTGCCCGATCCGATTCGTCACCTGAATTGGTGGTATTCGAATCCGGTGCAGCCCGCCCTCGACGAGGTGGCAAAAGAAATCAACGGCTGGGCGATCGCCGACGTGACAGACGCCGGCGGCAACGTCGCGGTGCGCGCCGGCCAGCAACTGGCGCGCTTCAGCGACGCGCGCGCCGATGGCTCGACACTGTCGGGCAACTGGCTCTACATCGGCATGTATCCCGATTCGGGTAACCTCAGTCAGCGGCGATCGGCCGCGGACCCAAGCGGCGTCGGACGCTATTCGGAATGGGCGTTCAGTTGGCCCGCCAATCGCCGCGTGCTGTACAACCGCTGCTCCGCCGATGCCGAAGGCCGGCCATGGGATCCGTCGCGGCCCTCGATCGCCTGGTCGGGATCGCGATGGGTCGGCGACGTGCCCGACATCACGGCCGACAGCCCGCCCGCTTCCGGCCTCGGCGCGTTCATGATGCTGCCCGAAGGCGTGGCGCGGCTCTTCGTGCCCGGCCAGTTCGTCGACGGCCCATGGTCGGAGCATTACGAGCCGTCCGAATCACCGGTAGCCAATCCGCTGCACCCCTCGCACAGTTCGAATCCCGCGGTGAAGCCCTTCACGACCGAGTACGACGTGCTCGGCACGGCCGACGAGTATCCAATCATCTGCACCACTTACCGGCTCACCGAACACTTTCACTACTGGACGAAGAACAATCCCTACAACACACAACTGCAGCCCGAGTTCTTCGTCGAGATCCCGGAGCAGCTGGCCGCCGAGAAAGGCATCGCCAGCGGCGATCGTGTCCGCGTGTCGTCGGCACGCGGGTCGGTCGAAGGCAAAGCCATGGTCACGCGGCGCATCAAGCCGATGCAGGTGGCCGGCAAGACCACGTATCAAATTGGATTCCCGATCCATTGGGGCTTCCTCGGGCGCGGCAAGCAGCAGGGCGCGCTCGCCAATCTCGTCACGCCGACGATCGTCGATCCGAATTCGTTCGCGCCCGAGTACAAGGGCTTTCTGGTGAAGCTCGAAAGGGTGTGATGGGCGGCACGCTCGACATCATTCGCTCGTCAGCGGGTCCGGCCGCCGGCATCCGATCGCAGCCGACGATCGCCAAGCTCGTCGACACCTCGACGTGCATCGGCTGCAAGGCGTGCGAAGTGGCCTGCCAGGAGTGGAACGATCTGCCGCCGGAATCAACCGTGCAGTCGGGCACGTATCAGACGATGCCCGAGATGACGTCGAATTACTGGAACCTGATCCGCTTCAGCGAGCACGACGACAGCGATGGCGGGTTCCACTGGTTGATGCGCAAGGACCAGTGCATGCACTGCAGCGAGCCGGGTTGCCTGATCGCCTGCCCCGCGCCCGGCGCCATCGTCCAGTACGCGAACGGCATCGTCGATTTTCACCAGGACAACTGCATCGGCTGCGGCTATTGCATGACCGGGTGCCCGTTCAACGTGCCGAAGTTCGCCGAGAACACCGGCCGTGTCTACAAATGCACGATGTGCGTGGACCGGGTGTCGGTGGGGCTGCAGCCGGCGTGCGTCAAGGCCTGCCCGACCAGCTGCCTGCAGTTCGGCACC
>CAZEMI010000097.1:0-6706 GCA_964513235.1 uncultured Acidobacterium sp. | reverse complement strand
GTGCCGCCGCTGAACACCAGCCCGCCGCCGGTCGTCAGGATCGGCCCCCAGTTCGTCGAGCCGGGAAAGGTGTGCGTCCACACGCGCGCGCCCGTGTCGACATTCCACGCCTGCACCTCGCCGATGTGATCGGCGCCCGGTGCGATCAGCAACGTGTTCGCCGCGCCGGTGAAACTCTTGCCGGCCACGTAACTCACCGGCTTGCCGATCATCGACGAGCACAGGTTTTCGTTGGCGGGAATGTAGATCATCCGCGTATCGGGGCTGTAGGCGATCGGCGGCCAGTTCTTGCCGCCCCAATGCGACGGGCAGAACTCGGCCCGCTTATTGGTGCCCGGCTGCCGCGCCGGATCGACGTTGGGCCGCCCGCTCTTCGGATCGAGGCTCGCGAACACGTTGTGCTTCACGTACGGCTTGCCCTCGACGAAGTTGATGCGGCTGCTGGTGCGCTCGAGGAACCAGAGATAGCCGTTGCGGGCCACGTCGACCAGGCCCTTGACGGTGCGGCCGTTGCGCCGGTAATCCACGAGGATCGGCGGCGACACTTCATCCCAATCCCACGAGTCGTTCGGATGATATTGAAAGTGGCCCTTGATCGCGCCGGTGGCCACGTCGATCGCGACGGTGGATGACGTGTAGAGGTTGTCCCCGGGACGTTGATCGCCCATCCACGGCCCGCCGTTGCCCGTGCCCCAAAAGGCGAGGTTCGTTTCGGGATCGTAGTTGCCGGTGATCCACACCGAGCCGCCGCCGGTCTTCCATTGCTCGCCTTTGGGCCACGTCTCGCTGCCGGGTTCGCCCGGCGCGGGAACCATGTAGGTCTTCCAGCGTGCTTTGCCGGTGTCGACGTCGTAGGCCGCGATGAAACCGCGCACGCCGTATTCGCCGCCCGACACGCCGATCATCACGGTGCCCCCGACGACCAGCGGGGCCAGGGACATGTAGTACCCCTGGCTGTTGTCGGCGACCGTCGTCGTCCAGGCCTCGCGACCCGACTTCGCGTCGAGCGCCACGAGCACGGCCTCGCCGGCGGCGAACAGCACCTTGTCGCCGTGCAGTGCCACGCCGCGGCTCGTTGGATGCAACAGCACCACGCCTTCGGGCAACGGCCGCCGGTATCGCCAGATCAGTTGGCCGGACTTCGCGTCGAGCGCGATCACCTGGTTCCCCGGCGTCGCCACGAACATGACGCCCGCATTGACGATCGGCGGCGCCTCGTGACCGTTCTCCTGGCCGGTGGCAAACGTCCACACCGGCTCGAGCCGGGAGACGTTCACCGGGGTGATTTGCTTGAGCGGGCTGTATCCCCACCCGTCGTAGGTGCGGCGCACCATGAGCCAGTCGGCGGCGTCCGGAGTCCTCAGCCGCTCGGGCGTGACGGGCCGATAGTTGCGAAGAGCCGCCGGCGGCGCAGCAGGCGGTTGTTGGCCAAACATGCCGGCCACCGCCAATGCGACCAGTACGCCGGCGGTCGCGAACGAATGCGTTACGTGCGCCATGGGAGCCTCATTGTGTCGGACAGTTTACCCGCGCGCCGGCCGGTGCTCGCGCGGACCGAGCCACACAGGTCTTGCCTCACGGGATAAACTTAGCTAAGCTTAGTCCATGAAAACCGTCAACATCCATGCGGCCAAGACCCAGCTGTCGAAGCTGGTCGAGGAAGCGGTTGCCGGCGAGGAGATCGTGATCGCGAAGGCGGGCCAGCCAATGGTCCGGCTGGTACCCGTCGAACCGGTCAAACGCCGGGGGTTCGGCGCCGACAGAGGCAAGCTAAAGGTGCCACCTGATTTTGATGACCCCTTACCGCCGGAGATATTGAAGGCGTTCGGCGTCAAAGGATGAAGCTGCTCGTCGACACGCAGTGTTTCCTCTGGTGGCGGGAGGGCAACTCACGTCTAGGCCGAAAGGCACGCGCGGCGATCGAGAGAGATGCATCCGAGGTGCGCGTCAGCACTGCATCTGCCTGGGAGATTGCGATCAAAGTTCAATCCGGCCGGCTGCCATTCCGCGAACGTCTGGCGGTGTGGTTGCCGGCAGCAATTCAGAGCAGCGGCTTTCGAGTGCTTCTCATCACACTGGAACATGCCGTGGCCGTTGCCGAACTGCCCGAACATCACGGCGACCCGTTCGATCGGCTGCTGATCGCACAAGCGCAGCTCGAGAATCTCACGATTGTGACATCCGACATGGCGTTCGACGCCTACGACGTCACGGTGCTCGACGCGCGCCGATGACGTGTCGCGATTGGACGAATGACCGTTGCTATGCTGTCTAACGAGCGCCCACAACGACGCGAAGCATGCCGTCGGTCTTGCTGAAGATGTAGAGTTCGCCCGCGGCATCGACGGCGAAGTGCGCGTCGGCGCGGCCGGTGCCAGACACCGTGGCGCGGCCTGGTAAATCCGGATCCTTGCCGCCGCGCGCGCGATAGGCGGCCATCGCAATCGGATACATCGACTGGTAGGTTTTCTTACCCGCATCAGGCGAGTCGTTTGGATCATCCCAACGCAGCTGAATCTCGTGCATCGCCGCGAACGTGTCGGGATTGCCGTCGTCCGCTTTCAACATCTCCTGGTAATCGGCGTACCACAGGCGGCCGGTTGAGATGTCGGTGAAGACGTACTTGCCCCGTAGCGCGGGGATGTTCTTGCCTCGATACAAATAACCGCTGCCGATCGCGTCGCCGCCGCCGGGCTGATGCGGGTACTGAAGCACTGGATACGCCGGCGTCACCTCGTCGACGGTATCCGTGGCATTGATCCGCACTGGAATGCGATCGATCTCGGGACGCGGCTCGGTTAGGTTGTCGAACTTCATCGCCGCGTTGCCCTCGCGCAGCGAGTAGCCGTAGTTGGCGCCGCGATGGACGATGTTGATCGTTTCCCAGGTTCGCATGCCGATCGAGTTGGCAATGAGACGGTTGTTGCTCGGGTTCGCCTCGTCAATGGCCCAGTGCATTCGATGCGGATTGCGGAAGCCGACCGCCCAGATTTCCTTGCGGGCGCCGCGAATTGAGACAAACGGATTGTCGTTCGGAATCCGATAGCGGCCGTTGTCGCTGACGCTGCTGGTCGATTGATAATCGGCCAGGCTCGGCACGATCCGCAGGACCTTGCCGACCAGCGTGTCGAGGCGCTGCGGATTGCCGCGCGTGTCCGGGCGTGACGACTCACCTGAGCCACCGTCGCCGCTGCCGATGTACATCACGCGCCACTCAGCGTCGCCGCGGCGCGCCACGGGATTGAACACGACGTCGCCAAGCGGGTGGCTGCGCGCGTTCAGCTGCAGGCGCAGTAATTCGCGAGCGGTGCCTTCGAAAGTCAGGTTCGCTCGATTCGAATCGGTCCACTCGATCAACACACCTTCGCGCGTGATTGGTCCGGGCGTCGCGATCGGCGCGGTGACGGTGTAGCCGGTCACGTTGAACGCCGGCACGTTGGTGTTGTCTGGAACCGCCGGCGCCGTCACCACCGGATCTTCGATGTGGACGGTGTAGAAGCGGCCGTTCGATAGGTACTCCGGATCGAACTGGAACGTGACGAGGCCGTTGGCAAAGCCGACCTCCCACGCAAGCTTGCGGAAGATTCCGGGCTTGCCGTCACGACCGTTGAAATTCAGATACGTGGCGAGCGACCTGGATTTCTTGTCGAGGATGTACAGGGGTCCGTTGAGATCGTGCACGAACACGCGGTCCGTGCGGCCGGGCTCTTCGCGGAACGAGTTGACGCGCGCCAGCATCCCGTCGGTCTGGCCGGTGCCATCGAGCTTCCCGGTGACCGGCAGCGCCAGGTAGTCAACGAGGTCGAGTGTGAGCGGCGACGGCGCCGTCGCCGCTCCACCCGACGGCGACTGCAGGGGCCCCCACGATGCGGTTTTTGCATCGTGGGGAATGAGGACGACTGCAACCGCCAAAACAAGCAGCCGTGTCACGTCAGCTTCGGAATCTCGAATCCCTTGCGGTACTCGCGGGTCAGGAGCTTGTCGGCCTTCTTGTCGTTCACGAACGTCTCCGACTTGGCGTCGAAGCGCAGCTCGTGGCCGACGCGATACGCAATGTTGGCGAGGTGCGGGAGCGTCGAGGACAGGTGCCCGTCGAGGATGCCGCTGTTGAGCACCTTCGCGTCGTCGGCGCGAATCGCGTCGACGAAGTTCTGGTAGTGCGGCGTCTCCATGCTCGTCAGCACGCGCGGATCGCTGCCGCCGCCGCTGGTGGACTCCGGCACGTCCATGCCGGGCCCTTTCTCGTCCTTCGGGCCGAAGTACGACTGCCACTGCCGGCCGTTGGCGTCGATCCACAGCCAGCCCTTGGTGCCGAAGAACAGGTTGCCGATCTTCTGCGTGCCCTCATCGTTGGTATATTGCCCGCGCGTCGCGAATTCGAGCACCGTGCCGTCCGCGTACTCGAACATCGTGGTGTGGGTGTCTGGCGTTTCCTGCGACGCTTCCGCTCCGAAGTAGCCGCCCATAGATTGAATGCGGACAGGATGCTCCTGCTTGTTCAAGCCCCAGCGCGCGGTGTCGAACTGGTGTGGCCCCTGGTTGCCGGTGTCGCCGTTGCCGTAGTCCCAATGCCAGTGCCAGTTGTAATGGAAGCGGTTGCGATTGAACGCGCGCTTCGGCGCCGGGCCGAGCCACAGGTCGTAGTCCACCTTCGACAGGTACTGCTCGTCGTACGTGGGTTCGTAGTTTGTCGATCCCACGGTGAGCGCGTACTTCTCGCCGGGCGCCATCGGGCCGTCAGGGTACTTGCCAATCGGCGGGCGGGCCTTGAAGCACAACCCGCGCGCCAGGTAGATCTTGCCGAGGCCGCCCTCGTGGATGAACTTGATCGCTTCGCGCACCGCGTTGCGGCTGCGATTCATGGTGCCGACCTGCACCAGTTTCTTGTAGCGGGCGGCGGCATCGATCATCAGCCGGCCTTCGAGCACCGTGTGCGACGCCGGCTTCTCGACGAACACGTGCTTGCCGGCCTGCAGGCCCCACACCGTGGCGAGGGCGTGCCAGTGATTCGGCGCGGCGATCACGATCGCGTCGATGTCCTTGTCGTCGAGTACGCGGCGCAGGTCCTGCACAAACCCGGGCTTGAACGAGGCGACGTCAGCGAGCCGCGCGTCGTTGATGCGCTCGGGCGCGAGGTTGGCGTCGGGATCGCACAGC
The DNA here is from genome assembly GCA_964513235.1 of uncultured Acidobacterium sp. Classification (GTDB taxonomy): domain Bacteria; phylum Acidobacteriota; class Vicinamibacteria; order Vicinamibacterales; family UBA2999; genus 12-FULL-67-14b. The sequence goes on along the minus strand of CAZEMI010000097.1, from coordinate 1,549 downwards.
GTCTTGACCTCGACGTTCGCGAGCCTCGCGAACCCGCGCTTCAAGGCGTTGCCCTGGCCGCGGATGCCGATGCTGGCGACCACGACGCGGTCGTTGGCGCCGATCACGCGGCCTGCCCTGAGCGCCGTCGAAGGGCCCAGCCAGTCGCCACCGACCATCGCGCCCGCCGCCGCCACCCCAAGCCGGGTATTAAAATCGCGCCGCGAAATGTCTTTGTGATTGTCCTGGTCGCTGGCCACGGTGACCTCCTGATTGACGCCCTTCAAGACCCTAGGACCCTGGGACCCTAAGACCTCGCGAAACATCCAAAGTGTAGCGCCGACAGGCCGCCAAATGGTCCGAACGGTAACGTCTGCCTGCCGATGCGATCGCGGCGGACAGGCGTAGGATTAGGCCATGGAAAACGGCTTTTCGCGTCGGGAATTCGTGGGCCTCGCTGCTGCCGCTGCGGCATCCGCCACGGTTGGGTCGGTCGCCGCGCAGCCGGCGCCGCCCGCCGCCCGCCTGAAACTCGGGGTCGCCTCGTACTCGATGCGCGAGCTGTCGCTCGACCAGGCGCTCGACGGCGCCAAGACCCTCGGCGTGACGTCGATGACCTTCAAGGACGTGCACCTGCCGCGCACCGATCCGCCGGAGGTGACGCGCGCGCTGAGCGCGAAGATCAAGGCCGTGGGGATTCAGATCGCCGGCGGCGGCACCATCACCCTGCCGAACGATCCGGTGCAGATCAAGAAGGATTTCGAGTACGCGAAGAACGCGGGCTTCCCGTTGATCTTCATCTCGCCCGACCCGGCGGCGCTCGACACCATCGAGCAGATGGTCAAGACCTACGACATCAAGGTCGCGATTCATAACCACGGTCCCGAAGACAAGTGGTGGCCGCGCCCGCAGGATGCCTACGCGGCGATCAAGTCACGCGATCGGCGCATGGGACTCTGTATCGACGTTGGCCATACGACTCGCACCGGCACCAACCCGGCGCAGGCCTGCCGCGAATGCCGCGATCGGCTGCACGACATGCACGTCAAGGATCTGAAGGTCGCGACCGAGCTGCACAGCGACACCGAGGTCGGCCGCGGCGTGATCAACTTTCCGGAATTGTTCAAGGCGCTGCTCGACATCGGCTATCAGGGCCAGGTCGGCCTCGAGTACGAGATCAACGCGAAGAACCCGATCCCCGGGATGATCGAGTCGATGGCCTACATGCGCGGCGTGCTGGCGGCGCTAACGACGTAACGTCGGCCCTTCGACTCGCGCGCGCGTCAAGCCGACGCACGCTCGCTCAGGACGGGCGCGCCGGCAGCTCACGAATCCGGATGTTCTGATACCAGACCTCGTCGCCATGATCCTGCAGCAGGATGTGGCCCTTGATTTTCTCTCCCCACCCGGCCACGTCCTTGAACTTGCTCTTCGCCTTCGCGGCCTTGAGCGCCGGGCTGCCCAGCTCGTATTCGATCACCTTGGCGCCGTTGAGCCAGTGCTCGACGTGGTTGCCCTGCACGAGAATGCGGCCCTCGTTGCGCTGCGACGCCGGCTTCAGGATCTTGGT
>CAZEMI010000096.1:0-27587 GCA_964513235.1 uncultured Acidobacterium sp. | reverse complement strand
AAACCAGCTGTTTGGCGTCAGCGTGTTCGATCCGCTGACCATCACGACGGTGATCGCCGTGCTGCTTACGAGCGCGGCAGTGGCGAGTCTGTTACCCGCACGGCGTGCCGCCGCCGTTGATCCGATGACGGCGTTCAGAACGTAGGTGCCTTAGGTGCTTGGGTGCCTTGGTGCCTAAGGGTGGGTGCCGGATGCCAGGGTGCCCTAGGGGTGGTGCCTAAAGTGCACTACTCCACGTGGATGGCCGTCACCGGGTTGAGGTTGGCGGCGCGGCGGGCGGGGAGCGCGGAGGCGCCGACGCCGACCAAGGCGAGCACGGCGACGGCGGCGGCGATCGTCACGGCATCGGTCGGCGTTACGCCAAACACCAGGCTCTCGATCAACCGCGACGACAGCAGCGCGAGCGGCAGGCCGACCATGATCCCGATCACCACCATGCGTAGCGCATGGCCGAGCACCATGCGCTGCACGCGCGACGGCCGCGCACCAAGCGCAAGCCGCACACCGATCTCGCGGGTGCGCGTCGCGACCAAGTACGACATCAACCCGTAGAGCCCGATCGTGGCCAGCAACACCGCCAGGCCGCCGAAGATCATCGTCAGGCCCATCATCAGGCGTTCCTCGAACAGACTGTTCTCGATTTGCCCGCGGAACGTGCGGATGATGATGGGCGCCGCGAGCACTTTCGGCTGCACGTCGGCGCGCAGGGCGGCCGACACCTCGGCTATCGGCGCGCGCGCGTCGATCACGAGCGTCATCGGCCGGCCGCGCGTCTGCAAGTACGACGCATACACGGTGGGCGGCGGCGCCGCCCGCAACGATTCGTACACCGCATCCTTCACCACGCCGACGATCTGCATCTCGCTCACCGGGCCGGGTAAGGTCACGCGCTGGCCAAGCGGCCGCAGGCCCTCGAGATGCCGGCGCACGAACGCTTCGTTGACGATCGCCACCGGCGGGCCGCTACTGTCGTCACCGGCGTTGAAATCGCGTCCGGCCAGCAGCGGCGTGCCGACGATCGCGAAGTATCGCGGCGCCACCATGTTGAAGTACACCTCTTCGAGTCCCGTCGACACGCCGTTGACGGTGATCGGCGCGCTCATCCCGCCGCCCTGGAGCGGGGTGATGACCGACATCGACGCGGCGCCGACGCCCGGCAGCTGCTCGACGCCCGCGAGGATCTCGCGGTTGAACGCCTGCAACTGCGGTGAGGTCAGGCCGAGACGGCCGGGATCGGTTTTCACCAGCAACACGTTGCCCGGCGCAAACCCACGATCGAGCGTCCGCAGGTTGTACAGCGTGCGTGCGAAGAGGCCGGCGCCGATCACCAGCACGAGCGACAGCGACACCTGCGCGACGATCAACGCCGACGAGAGCCGGCCGTGCGATTCGGCGATGCGCCCGGAGTTGGCCAGCGTCCCCGGGGCCGTCGCCGACGCGCGCCACGCCGGCGCGATGCCGAACAGCAGCGTGGTCGCGATCGCGATCAATACGGTGACGCCGAACACGCGCCCGTTCGGCGCGACGTCGAGCAGCATGATGTTGTTGTCGGGCCCGGCCATGCGGACGGCGATCAGGCTGGTGATCAAGTCGCTGCCGAACCAGGCGATCAGCACCCCGGCTGCCGAACCCGCGACCGCCAGCACGGCGCTCTCGACGAGACGCTGACGGATGATGCGCACGCGGCCGGCGCCGATCGCGAGGCGCAGCGCCACCTCACGCGCGCGCGCCGCGCCACGTGCCAGCAGCAGGTGGGCCACGTTGACGCAGGCGATGAGCCACACGAGCGTGACCAGCGCCATCGCGACACCGAGCGGCGACCGGAGATCGCGCCGCAGGCGGCTCGTGCCGGTATGGCCCGATTCGACCTGCACCGTCATCGACAACGCCCGCTGCCTCGCGTCCGCCGAGATGGTCGTGGGCGTCGTCGCATCGAGCAGCTGCCGCCAGGCGACGTCCAGTCGCGCCTGTAATTGATCGCGCGTCATGCCCGCCGCGGGCCGCGCCAGCACACGAATCCACCGCGCATCGGCGGTCGTGAAGCCGTCATTCTCGGGCTGCAGCACGGGACGCGCGTTGATCGCCAGTGTGATGTCGGCGCTCTCGCCGATCGTCGCGCCTGCGAAGCCCGCCGGCGTGATGCCGACGACCGGCACCGGCTGCCCTTCGATCACCATGGACTGGCCGACGATCGCCAGGCTGCCGCCGAAGTGACGCCGCCAATAACGGTGCGTGATCACCGCGACGACCGGCGCGCCAGGCTCGTCATCCGCGGCGGTCAGCAAGCGGCCGGCGAACGGCGCGATGCCCAGCGTCGCGAAATATTTCCCGCTCACCCACGCCGCGCCGGTGGGCGCGAGCGACTCGGGCGGCCCGGTGTAGACCGTGTCGCTGCCCACGCCGCACAGCGTCGAGAAGAGATCGGTCCGATCGGCGAGCGCGCGGATCTGCGGATACGAAAAGCTGTCGCCGGACGACTGCGGGCCGACCCATCGCGATAAGGTGACCAGCGCCGATGGATTCGGCACGGGCAGCGGCCGCAACAGCAGCGCGTCGAAGACATTGAAGATCGTCAGGTGGGCGCCGACGCCGAGCGCCAGCGTCACGACGGCGACGATCGTGAAGACCGGATTCTTCCGGAAGCCGCGCAGACCATAGCGGATGTCCTGCGCGGTTTCCTCGATCAGCCGCGTCCCCCGCACGTCGCGGCAGGCTTCCTTGACCTGATCGAGGCCGCCGAATTCCAACCGCGCCCTTCGCCGCGCCTCGGCCTCCCCGCGCCCCTGTTGGCGGTACTCCGTCACGAGCCGCTCGAAGTGATCGCGCAGCTCGGAGTCCAGCTGGTCTTCCAGGCGATCGCGGTTGATCAGGCGACGCCACCAGGTCATGACCCCTCTCCTTTCGCGGTCTCGAGGATCGTGGCAATGGCGCCGGTCAGGCGCTCCCAGCTCGCCGATTCGGCTTCAAGATGCGCGCGCCCCTTCCGAGTGAGCTTGTAGAACTTCGCCTCGCGGCCGGTGTCGGACGGCCTCCAGTCCGCGCTCAGGAGACCGCGGTTCTCGAGACGGTGGAGGGCCGGATAGAGGGTGCCCTGCGTGACCTGCACCACGTCACGCGACATCTGCCTCAGCCGCTGCGCAATGGCGTAGCCATGCACGGGCTCGAGCGCGACGATCTGCATCACCAGCAGATCCAGGGTGCCCTGCGGGAGGTCGGATTTGGCCTGGGCTGTCATACCTCGTCCTTCGACATATACATACGCCACAATGTGACGAAGGTCAAGGTATGGGAGTTCCCGCCTTCGCCGTGACCGGCTTCGGCGGGCAGGGCTTTGCAGAGGCGGCTTATATAGTGAGAGGCGATGAGTCGCGAGACGATGCCGGACTGGCTCGAACCGATGGCCGCGACGCTGACCGAGGAGCGCTCGCTCGGGCCGGGCTGGCTCTATGAACGCAAGTTCGATGGGATCCGGCTGCTCGTCTACAAGCGCGGCAGCACAGTCGAACTGTTTTCGCGCAACCGTTTACCCCAACACCTCCCTTCGGTCGCCGCGGCCGTGGCGGAACTGCCGGTCAAGGATGCGATCCTCGACGGCGAAATGGCGTGGGACGGCAAGAGCGGCTACCACGTCTTCGACGTCCTCTGGCTCAACGGCAAGAAGGTCACCGGCCTGCCGCTGGAGGAACGCCGGGCGCTGTTGAAGTCGTTGCCGTTCACCGCGCCGATGCGGCGCGTCGAGCTCGTGAGAGACGACAACCCGTGGGAGCGTGCGCGGCGTGAAGGCTGGGAAGGCGTCATCGCCAAGCGGACAGGGTCGCCGTACGAGCACCGCCGCTCGAAGCAATGGCTGAAGCTGAAGGTCGAGTGCTCGCAGGAGCTGGTGGTCGGCGGCTTCACCGATCCGCAGGGCGCCCGCGTCGGCCTGGGCGCATTGCTGGTCGGGTACTACGACCCTTCGACAAGCTCAGGGTCGCCCCGAGCAGCGTCGAGGGGCGAAGACGATGACTTCGTGTTCGCCGGGAAGATCGGCACGGGCTTCGACACGAAACTCCTGCTCGATCTTCGAAAGCGTCTCGATGCGCTAGAGATTTCGAAGCCGCCTTTCACGAAGGCCGTCGGTCTTCCCAAGCTGCGCGCGCACTGGGTGCGGCCGAAGATTGTCGTGCAGGTGTCCTTCATCGAGTGGACGGGCAACAACAAGTTGCGGCACCCGCGCCTGATCGGCGTGCGCTTCGATAAGAGCGCGCGGGATGTCATTCGAGAACGGTAATGGCAAAGATCAGGTCCAAGACCCAAGACCCAAGTCCCAAGACCACGGTTGTCATCACTCACCCTGAAAAGATCATGTTTCCGGATGACGGGATCACAAAGGGCGATCTCGCGAAGTACTACGAAACCGTCGCACCGCTGATGCTCCCGCACGTGAAAGGGCGTCCGATCACGATGGAGCGCTACCCCGCCGGCATCGGGAAGAAAGGCTTCTGGCAGAAGAGCGTCGAGAAGGGATTTCCCAAATGGCTCCAGCGCGTTGACGTGCCGAAAAGAGACGGCGTCGTGCACCACCCGGTGATCACCGATGCGCGATCGCTGATGTGGCTCGTCAACCAGAACACGATCACCTGTCACGTGTGGACCTCGCGCGTGCCGGAGCTGTACTACCCCGACATCTGCGTGTTCGACCTCGATCCGTCCCGCCACGATCCCGCGCCGGTTCGCGCCGCGGCGATCGGCTTGCGCGATCTCCTCGAGAAGCTCGGGCTGCCGTCGTGGGTGAAGACCTCCGGCTCGAAGGGCTACCACATCGTGGTGCCGCTCGACGGCAAGGCGAACATGGATGAGGTCGTGCGGTTCGCGAACCAGGTGGGCCGGCTGTTGGTCAGCCACGCGCCCGATCACCTGACCCAGGAGTTCAGCAAGGCCGACCGCAAGGGCCGCATCTATGTGGACACCGGACGGAATGGTTATAGCGCGACGTTTGCCGCCGCATATACCGTCCGCGCGAGACCCGGTGCGCCGGTGTCCGCGCCGTGCACCTGGGAGGAGGTTGAACACGGCAAGGTGAATCCCGACACCTTCACGATCCGCACGCTACCGGCACGCATCAAGAAAACCGGCGACATCTGGGCCGATCTGCTGCGCAGCCGGCGATCCTTGAAATCCGCGACCGAAAAACTGAACCGTTTGCTCTAGAGTTCGCAACGACTTCCCACTCGCCATGCTCGAGCTTCCCGCGCGCGGCCCACGGGATTTGGCCCGTAACCTGCAAGAGCGGAAGGCGTGAAGACACTTCTTGACGGCAACCACTGGCGTTTCCCCGCGATCATCACCAACCTCGCGTTCGTCGTTCTGTGCGCGCCGCTCGGGGCCGCCGCGCAGGACACGTTGCCGGTGCCCGACGGTCTCTCGGAACCGCAGGGGCTTATTGCCGAACCCGAGCAGGTGACACGCGTCGCGCTGTTCGCCGACCGCCACTTGGCTAAAGGCGACCTCACGAATGGTTTCTACGTGGACTTCGGCAAGATGATTCCCGGCGCCGGCTGGCTCTCGGCCGGTCCGGGCTACCGGAAGTGGTTCGGCCGCGACACCATGCTGCTCGACGGTTCCGCTGCCTACTCGTGGAACGGCTACAAGACCGTGCAGGCGCGCGCCGTGCTGCCGAAATTCGCGAAGAGCCGACTAGCCCTCTCCACGCAGGTGCGCTGGATGGACTACGGCGACGTCGATTACTTCGGGGTCGGTCCCGACACGCTCGAAAGCGCGCGGACGCAGTTCGCGATCCAGGCCACGCATCTCGCGGTGCACGCCACCCTGCGGCCGGCGCGCTGGTTCGATATCGACGCCCAGGTCGGCGTGCTGTCGCCGTCGCTGAAGGACAGTCCGTTGAGCCGCACCATGCCGAAGGCCGATCAGCCGACGTTGGTGCCGAGCGCGCTGTCGATGACCATCGATACGCGCAACTTCCGCGAACACCCGACGAGCGGCCTGCTGCTGCGCGGCGCCGCGTCGCACTACGAGGATCGCGACACCGGCGCGTTCACGCACCAGCGCTACGAAGGTGAGATGGCGGGCTTCATCCCGATGGCCGGCGAACGCGTGGTCCTGGCGCTGCACGGTTGGGTGGTGACCACCCCGCGCGACGACGACACCTCGGTGCCCTTCTACATGCTGCCGAGCCTTGGCGGCGCCAACACGCTGCGCTCGTTTGCCGACTACCGTTTCCACGATCGCAACATGCTGGTGGCCAACGCCGAGCTGCGCATCGCGATGATGACGCACGTCGACCTGGCGATGTTCGCCGATGCCGGCAACGTGGCGGCGCGGATTCACGATCTCGATCTCGACAAGCGGTCGTACGGCGCCGGGTTGCGCTTCCATGCGCGGCGGCTAACCTTCGCTCGTATCGACGTCGCGCAGGGCAACGAAGGCTGGCGGTTCCTGTTCCGCCTGACCGACCCGTTCGCGCTCAGCCGTCTCGAACGCCGAGCTGCGGTGGTCCCGTTTGTCCCGTAAGGAGTAGCAGATGCGCATGGCAACCATCGCTCTCGCCGCCGCCACGTTCGGCGCGTCGTGCGCCGGTGTGGCCCGGCCGCACGTCCACAACGCGCCACGGCCGCCGGGCGCCAGCCTGTGGGTCGAACCCACCGACCTTACCACTCGCGATGTGTACAACGGCCCCTGGGGCGCGGAGCACGCACCGGATCCACAGGACGTCTACGAGCTGGTCGAGCGCAAACACTCCGGCGTCAACCTCGGCATGACGGTCAAGGATTCCAAGGGCCGCGAATGGAGCGTCAAGCAGCCGTTCCCAGGCAACCTGGACTCCGAGGCTCCCGTCGAAGTCGCCGTCTCGCGGCTGCTCTCGGCGATCGGCTATCACCAGCCGCCGGTGTATCATCTGCCGGCTTTCACGCTCGAGGATGATTTCGGACGGCACGTGGCAGTAGGCGGACGCTTCCGGCCGAAGCTCGAGGGGATGAAGGAAGTGAATAGCTGGGACTGGGCCGACAACCCGTTTGTGGGCAGCAAGGAATACCAGGGCCTGATCGTGCTGCTGACGATGTTCAACAGCACCGACCTGAAGAACAGCAACAATTCGATCTACGAGCGCCGCGATGGCGACCTGGTCGAACAGTGGTATCTCACGCGCGACGTGGGCTCGGCGTTCGGCGACACCAATCGCGTGACGCCGCGCAAGAACCACATCGATTCGTTTCAAAGGATCCCGTTCATCCTCGGCGTGACCAACGGCTATGTCGATTTTGCCTACAGCGGTTGGTACAAGAACCTGGTGCGCGAACGCATCACGCCGGAAGAAGTGGCGTGGGCGTGCCACCTGCTCGGCCGGCTGACCGATCAGCAGATGCAGGACGGGTTTCGCGCCGCCCAGTTCGAACCGGAGATCGCCAATCGCTTCATTGCGAAGCTGCGGGAAAAGATCCAGCAGGGCCGTTCGCTGGCGATAAGTGCGGCGGGGTCTTGAGGGCTTGAGGGCTTGAGGGCTACGAAGTCTTTCGTTGACAACTACGAATGTCTTCGTATAATCCCTCTTCATGGGACGTTCGCGGCCACGGCCGACCGACAGCGAGCTGGCAATCCTGACCATCCTCTGGGAACGTGGCCCGTCCACGGTGCGGCAGGTGCACGAAGCGCTCGCCGGCACGAGGGACACCGGCTACACCACCACGTTGAAGCTCATGCAGATCATGGCGGAGAAGGGCCTGGTCACGCGCAACGAATCGGCGCGCACCCACGTCTATGCGGCCATGGCCAGCGAAGAACAGACGCAGCGGCAACTGGTGAAGGACCTCGTGGATCGCGCGTTTGGCGGATCCGCGGCCGCGCTGGTGCTGCAGGCACTCAATGCCGAAGGCGCGACGCCGGCCGAGCTGCGTGACATTCGCAAGCTGATCGACGATTACCGGGAGAAACGGTCATGAACATCCTCATCGATTTGATGCGGCAGCCGTCGATCGCGGCGCTCGGCTGGGCGCTGATCCATTTCCTGTGGCAAGGCGCGCTCGTCGGCGGGGCCGCGTTCCTGATCCTGCGCGCGGGCCGGCCGGAGCGCGCCTCGACGCGTTACGCGATCGGCGTGACGACGCTGGCGCTGATGCTGATGACGTGCGCCGCGACGTTCGTCATCCTCGCGCGGCAGCAACGGGCCGCGGCGCGTGAGCCGGTCGTGGCGTCCGCCTTCGCGCACGCGCTTCGGCGCGACAAGTCGACCGTGACGTTCGCGCCCGCCGCGGCCACGCCATCGGCCGCGCAACATTTGATCGCGGACAGCGCCGTGCGTGGTCCGCAACCATCGCCGAGTGCACCGGCGCCAGCGTGGCGGGTGGAGCCGCTCGAGCCTGGCGCGCTGCTCGTGATCGTGCTGGCGTGGGCCATCGGCGTGTTCACGATGACGTTGAGGCTGATTGGCGGCTGGATGCTGACGCGCCGGTTGGCCACTCGCGCCGCCATCGCGGTGTCGCCGTCGATCGACGCCGCCGCGCGGGCGATTGCCGGACGGCTGCAGATTCGCCGCGCGGTCGCCGTCCTCGAATCACGCGCGGTGGTGGTGCCGACGCTCGTTGGCTGGCTCAAACCGGTAGTGCTGCTGCCCGCGGCGGCGCTGGCCGGCCTGTCACCCGATCAATTACGCGCGATTCTCGCCCACGAGCTCGCTCACGTTCGACGGCACGATTATCTCGTCAACCTGCTGCAGTCGATGGTCGAAACACTGTTGTTCTATCACCCCGCCACGTGGTGGGTGTCGGCGCAGATCCGCGCCGAGCGCGAGCACTGCTGCGACGATGTGGCGGTGGAAGTGTGCGGCGATCGGCTGGTGTATGCGTCCGCGCTGGCCGAGCTGACCACGCTCGCCCGCCACCGCGGCCTCGCACTGGCGGCCACCGATGGCTCGCTGCTCGATCGCGTGCAGCGCATTCTCGGCGGCCGGCGATCGATGCGCGAACCGGCGCCGGCCTGGCCGCTGCTCGCGCTGGTCGTGCTGGTGGTCGGCGCCGGATCGTTCAGCGCCGATGCGATCGATCAAGCGGCACCGACCCCACAGGCCATCACCGCGCCGCCACTCGCGTCCACGCCGGCCGATGCCGGCACGCCGGTGGCGGCCACCGACGAGCAGGCGATCGCGGCGGGCGATGCGGACGCTGATCAAGCGGGCGCGGAAACGAACCAGGCCGCTGCGCTAGCCGCGCAACTCCGCGAGCAGGCGGCGTGGCTGACCAGCGAAGCGGCGCGGCTGCGGGCCGAGGCGGACATGATCCGGCGATCGGACGCGCAACTGCGCGGGTCGACGTGGCTCGGTGATTGGACCGATGCCCCAACGCCACCTCCCCCACCGGCGGCGCCCGAACCGCCGACGCCGCCGTCGCCGCCGACGGTCGATGCGCCGGCGCCACCCGCCCCCCCGGCGCCACCGGCACTCCCGACACCCCCGGCACCTCCCGCTCCGCCGCAGGATCTGGGATCGCGCGGCTCGGGGAACATGACGTGGTCGAACAACGGCGAGAAGTTCTCGGTGAAGTGGACCGGCGCGTTCCGGCTCAGCGACGACGAAACAGGGATCGACTGGGTCGAAGAAGGGGCCACGGTGACCGTCACCGACGGCTTCGTGCTGACCTCGAGGGTCGAGCTGCGCGGCACGGGCGGCAGCGTCGAGCGGCACTACTGGCGCAACGGCATGCGCCGCGACTACGAGCCTGAAGGCCGGCTGTTCCTCGCCGCCGCGATCGACAAGCTGATTCGCCACAGTGGCGTTTTTGCCAGGGAGCGGGTGGCGCGCTTCCTCAAGAGCGGCGGTCCGGATGCGGTGCTGGCCGAAATCGATCGCCTGAGCGACTCGAGCTATGTCAGGCGCGTCTATTACACCGAGCTGCTCAAGCAAGCCACCGTCTCGGCGGCGCTGCTCGACCGCGTGCTGCAGCGCATCCCGGCCGAGGTCAAGTCCGATTACGACAAGTCCACGCTGCTGACGCAAGCGGCGCAGGGCCCGTCGACCAACGACACGCGCCGCGTCGCCATCGCGCGCGCGGTGAAGTCGATCACGAGCGATTACGATCAGCGGCGCGTACTGGCGGCGATCCTCAACACCCAGCCGCTCGCTCCCGCGGTGGCGGCGGGCCGCGCTAGCGCGGTAAGTAACAGTCTGCAGTCGACAGTCGGCAGTTAAGAGTTTTCAGTTTGCAGGCGGCAGTTCAGTCGGCAGTCAGCAGTTTGGCCGCTGGACTGTTAGTTCGCTGTGATTCAGCGCAGGCGATCTGCCCAAGGCCCGCAAAAGCCATGGAGCAACGCTTCCGCCGTCAACGCCGTCCAAGTGACATGCCCTTGAAAGCGATCCTGTGTGCAGTTGCGGTCCTCGCCTTCTCAGCACAAGCCGCGCTCGACTCCCGGGTTGACCAAGCGGCCGCGCGGCTCAAGCCGGACGTGCCGGGCCTGGCCGTCACCGTAGTCATCGACGGCACGGTGGCATATGCGAAGGGGTTCGGCAGCGCCTCGCCAACCGCAGCGCGGCCCATTACACCCGACACGCAATTCCGAACCGCATCGGTGTCGAAGCCGATCACCGCGTCGGCCGTCTTTAGACTCGTGGAACAGGGTCGCGTCAGTCTTGATCGGCCGGCGCGGGATTACTGCAAGGCGCTCGTCGCGCTCGATGGGGCGCCGACGGTGCGCCATTTCCTCCAGCATCAATCCGGCATGCGCCACACCTCCGACGCCGAAGACGAAAGCATCGTCGGCGAATTTCCGCGACTCGAACCGGCGCTGTCGCGCATCGTCAGAGAGCGGCTGCGGTTCTCGCCGGGTCGGCGAACGCTCTACACCTCGTGGGGCTACGCGGTGCTCGGCTGTGTGATCGAATCCGTCTCGAGTCAGTCCTATGCGGACTTCGTGAAGACCCAGGTCTTTGGCCCCGCACAGATGCGCGACACGACGTTTGATTCACCACATTATTCGTCGCCCACGTTCACGCCCGGCTTCCTGATCCAGGGGCGCGCGTTCAGGCCCTCGGAGATCGTCGACACGCGTTTCAAGACGCCGGCCAGCGGCGTGATCTCGACGACCAACGATCTGGCGCGGTTTGCTACGGCGCTCTTCGATCGCACGCTGCTGCCCGAGGCGTTGTTCAGCGAGATGATCGCCGCGCGCAAGGCGCCGGATGATGAGAATGCGATCTTCACCGCAGGGTGGACGATCGGTCCCTCGAACCTGGGCACACCCGGGTTCAATTACAACGGCTCGATGGAAGGCACCACCGCGGTCCTGGCAGTGCTGCCCGAGCGGCGCATCGCGGTGGCCCTGCTGGCCAATCGCGAGCGCTTCGTGCCTGGCGTGATGCCTGTGGTGCGCGACGCGTTGCGCGCCGCTGTCGGTTTGCCATCGGAATAATTTCCGAGTCGAGCCGGCCGCAGACGTTAGCTCGATCGCAATGCGATGACCGGATCCACGCGGCTCGCACGGCGGGCAGGCAGATCGATGGCTGCGGCCGCCACTGTGACCAGGATGAGCGGAATCACCGTAAAGGTCACCGGATCGACCGCGCTGATGCCGCACAGCAGGTTGGCGACGAGACTTGTGAGCAGCAGTGCCGCCGTCACACCCACGGCGACACCCACGGCCGTGAGCGCCAGGCCCTGGCGCATTGTGGTTGCTGGCGAGTACCACTTTTCGACCGAGCGAGTCGATACGAACGGAACTCCACGCGCCTGGTGGATGGCTGCCCAGCTTCCGCTCCGGTGGAACGTTGGCGGACCAGTGAGTATCGCCTTCCGGCCTGAAGTGGCCTGGGACTGACACGGCCGATGGACAGCCGCCGAGCAAACCGTCGTGGCGGTGACCAGCACTGTCGAACACCGAGTGCGATCGAGCTGGGCAACCACCATCCTCAGAATGGAACATCGGTTCGATCGCTCGCGGGGTCCTGGCGGCGGGTTTTTCCGTGATGGTCAAGAGCAAATGGACATAATCCGGCTCACGCCCAACCAGCATCTGCTGGTGTTCGCGGCGATTGTCAGTTTCGACTCGCGCCCGTAACACGACTCGACAACAACGCCCGCTCTCGCCGCCGTTCGCGGCGGCCGAAGTGCTATGGTGTTGACGGAGCATGCCGTCGAAGCGCCGAACGCTTTCTGGACCCCAGCTCATCGCGCTCTCGTTCGCCGGCCTCGTGCTGCTGGGCAGCCTGCTGTTGTCGCTGCCGGTGGCGATCTCCCCTGGGCACTCCATTTCCTATCTCGACGCGTTGTTCACGGCCACGTCGGCGATCTGCGTGACCGGCCTGATCGTGGTCGATACGCCGGTGGTGTTTTCGGTGTTCGGACAGGCGATCATCCTGCTGCTGATCCAGGCCGGCGGCCTGGGCTACATGACGATTTCGACGCTGCTCGCCGCGGCGATCGGGCGCCACGTCTCGCTGCACGAGCGGCTGGCGCTGCAGGAGGCGTTGAACGCACAGAACCTCGAAGGCGTGGTCCGCTTCACGCTGACGGTCCTGAAGTTGACGCTGGCATTCGAGCTCACCGGCGCCGCGATCCTCACCATTCACTGGTGGCCGGAGTACGGACCAGGCGCGATCTGGCAGGGCCTGTTCCATGCGGTCTCCGCGTTCAACAATGCGGGGTTCGCGTTATGGAGCGACAGCATGATGCGGTGGCGCAGCGACGTCACTGTCAATCTCGTGATCACGGGCCTGGTCACGGCGGGAGGACTGGGATTTCTGGTGATCGTCGAACTGCTGGCCATGCGGCGGCGGCGCCTGCGGCTGTCTCTACATACTCGACTCGTCCTCACCGCCTCAACCGTCCTGACGCTGGGCGGCGCCGCCGCGTTCCTGATCCTCGAGTCGCACAACCCACGCACGCTCGGCTCGTTGACCGCCGCCGAGCGCGTGCTCGCGGCGTGGTTCCAGTCGGTCACGTCGCGCACGGCCGGTTTCAATACCATCGACATCGGACAGATGACCGAGGCGGGACTCTTCGCCGTCATGGCGCTGATGTTCATCGGCGCGTCGCCGGGCGGCACCGGCGGCGGCGTCAAGACCTCCACCTTCAGCCTGACCGTAGCGGCGCTGTGGTCGACCGTGCGAGGCGACAACGAACCGCACCTGTTCAATCGCCGGATCACGACGGAAACAGTCGGCAAAGCCTTCTTCGTGTGCCTGATCAGCTTTCTTGCCGTCAATCTCGTGGCGGGCGTCGTGTTGATTTCAGAGGGACGGTCGCTGATGGCGACGCTGTTCGAGACCACCTCTGCCTTCGGCACGGTCGGCTTATCGATGGGAGAGGGAGGGCATCCCGTCAGCCTCGTGGGCCACTTCACACCGATCGGCAAGATGCTGGTGATGCTGGTGATGTTCGCCGGCCGCGTCGGCCCACTCACGCTGGCGCTCGCGCTCGCCCATCGGGCGGCGATCACGCCCAAGATCCGTTACCCGGAAGGGAAGGTGCTCATTGGCTAAGCTCACCATTGCCGTGATTGGGCTCGGCCGCTTCGGATATGCAATGGCGACGACCCTGGCCGGCCTTGGCCACGATGTAATCGGCATCGACGGCGACGAAGACAAGGTCCGCGCCGTCGCCGATACCGTGTCGCTGGCGATGCAGCTCGACGCGACCGACGAAAAAGCCTTGCGCGGGGCGGGTATCAAGGATGTCGACGTCGCGGTCGTGTCCATCGGCGAAAATATCGAGGCGAGCCTGCTCGTGGTCACCCTGCTCCGGGAAATCGGCATCGCCCGGATCGTCGCGAAAGCGGTGACGTCACTGCACGGCCGCATCCTGGAAAAACTCGGCGTCACGCGGGTGGTGTTCCCCGAACGCGAAATGGCGATCCGGGTGGCCCATAGCATCGCAATGCCGAATGTCATCGACTACATCGAGCTCTCCAGCGATTTCTCGATCGTCGAAGTGCCGGCGCCCGCCGAATTCGTCGGCAAGACGCTGCGGGACATCGGGCTGCGCGCGCGGTTCGGATTGACGACGATTGCGATCAAGCACGTCGGCGCGGACGGCACCGTCGTCTCGACCAACATCGCGCCCGGACCCGACGACGTGATCCAGCGCGGCGATCTGCTGTCGTTGCTGGGAAGCCACGACCGCCTTGGGAACCTGGACGCCGCGCTGAAACGGGCCGCGCAAACCTAGATTTCGATCTGCTCGCCCAACTCGACGACGCGATCGGGCGGAATGCCGAAGTACGCAGTCGCCGTCGTGGCATTCCGCGACATCAAGGCGAACAGCTTTTCACGCCATTTAGCCATGCCCGGGCGTGACGTGGAGATGATGGTCTCGCGTCCCAGGAAATACGTCGTATCGTTGGGATCGATGCGTGGCAGCTCTTTGCCGGCGCCCTGTCCGAGCACCTGGGGAATATTCGGTTCCTCCATGAACCCGTAATGCACTTTGGCCCGATAGATCCCATCGCCAAAGTGTTCGACCCGCAATCGCTCCGCCTCCGCGACGTGCGGCACCTGTTCGGTCTTGACGGTGACAAAAATCACCTGCTGATGCAGCACTTTGTTGTGTTCGAGGTTGTTGAGCAGCGCCGGTGGGGTCTTCGACGCGCTGCCGCTCATGAAGATCGCGGTCCCCGGCACCCGCGTCACTCGTTGCGCCAGCAGTTCGGCGACGTAGGTGTCCAGCGGTTTCGCTTCCGCCTGGATTCGTTGCGCGAGAATGCTGCGTCCCCGCTTCCACGTCAGCAGCACCGTGAAGATCGCGCCGGCCAGCAGCAGCGGTAACCAGCCGCCCTGTGCGATCTTGATGATGTTGGCGCCGAAGAACGCGCCGTCGATCAGCAGGAAGAGCCCGGTCAGCGCGCCGGCGGCGATGCCACTCCAGCGCCATCGCTCGCGCGCGACCACATAGAACAGGATAGTGGTGATGACCATGGTGGCCGTTACCGCCACGCCATAGGCAGCCGCCAGGTTGCTCGACGTACGGAAGCCCAGCACGATCAGGATGCAGCCGATCATCAGCAGCCAGTTGATGCCGCCGATATAGATCTGACCGTACTCGCGCGTCGAGGTGTGCTCGATCTTGATCCGCGGACTGAACCCCAGCTGCACCGCCTGCATGGTCAGCGAATACGCCCCGGAAATGACGGCTTGCGACGCGATCACGGCGGCCGCCACCGCCAGGAGGATCAACGGGTAAATCGCCCACGACGGCGCCAGCAGGTAGAACGGGTTCTCCGCGGCCCGGGGATCCTCGAGCAGCAACGCGCCCTGGCCGAAGTAATTGAGCAGCAGGGCCGGCAACACCACCGCGAACCAGTCGAACCGGATCGGCCTGGTGCCGAAGTGTCCCATGTCGGCATAGAGCGCCTCTCCACCGGTGACGACGAGAAACACCGAGCCAAGCACCAGATAGCCTTGCCACCCGGTGTCGGCGAAAAAGCGCGCGCCATACAGCGGGTTGACGGCTTCCAGCACCGATGGATGCCGGACGATCTGCATCGCGCCGAGCCCCGCGAGCACGCTGAACCAGAGCAGCGTGATGGGCCCGAACACTTTCCCAACGCCGGCGGTGCCGCGGTACTGAAACCAGAACAGCAGCACGATGATCACGATGGTGATCGGCACGACGTACGGCTGCAGCCCCGGCGTGGCGACGCTGAGCCCCTCCATCGCGCCCAACACCGAGATGGCCGGGGTGATGATGCCGTCGCCATAGAGCAGCGCGGCGCCGAAAATGCCGATCAGGATCAACGCCGACCGCTCGGTCTTCCCGGTAGGACTGATCGGCGTGGCCAGCGCGGTCAGCGCCAGAATGCCGCCTTCGCCGTGATTGTCGGCGCGCAGCACGAACACCAGGTATTTCACCGAGATGACGATGATCAGTGCCCAGAACATCAGCGATAACACGCCGAGCACGTGATCGTGAGTGGGTGCGACGGCATGGGGTCCGTGGAAGCACTCGCGAATCGCGTAGAGAGGACTGGTGCCGATGTCGCCGTAAACGACGCCGAGGGCGAGGAGGGCGAGCGTTGCCGAATGGCGCCGGCCGCCCGCCGCGGGGGACGAATGAGACATCTGCGCTTCCGTGACACGCCGGCGGGGTTAGCTGACGGGCTCGGACTCGGAAGTGTCCTATGGCGGAACGGCCGCCAATGCGCCCCAGTGATTGGGTCCCCCGCTGCCCGCGAGTGGCGCGGACATTAGGCACGTATCACGCTACGCCCTGCGAGGCGGCGTGTCAAATCGCCCGCTTACAGTGAAAGACGCTTGCGGCGCACCAGCGTGGCCACCGACGCCACCAGCTCACCCGGATCGACCGGCTTGGCCAGGTGTATCTCGAAGCCGCTCTGCAGCGCCTTGGTGCGATCTTCCGAGCGCACAAACGCGGTCAGGGCCGCGGCCGGCACAGTGCTCGCTTCGGTGTTGGGCAGCGCGCGGATGCGTTTGATCAATTCGAAGCCGTCGATCTCCGGCATGCCGATGTCGGCCACCATCACGTCGGGTTTGAGGGATTCGACCAGCTCCAGCGCGGCCAGCGCCGACGATGCGGTCGTGACGCACGCACCGGCGGTCTCGAGGACCACGCGCAACAGCCCCAGCGCGTCCTCTTCGTCGTCCACCGCAAGCACACTCACGCCCGTCAAATCCGCGAGCTGCGCGAGCCGGGTGCGGGTCTCCGTCAGCGGGTGCTCGCGCTTTCGAGTCGCGGGCGACGGCTGCACGATCATGATCGGCAACCGGACGGTGAACGTCGAGCCCTGCCCGGGTCCGGCACTGTCGGCGTGAACGGATCCGCCATGCATTTCGACCAGGTGACGAACGATCGACAGCCCCAGGCCGAGGCCGCCGGCCTTGCGCGCCGGGCCGGCGTCGGCCTGGCGGAACCGCTCGAACACGAACGGCAGAAAATCCTTGCGGATGCCGGCGCCGGTGTCGCTGACGACGATCTCGAGGTGCGAGTTCACGCGCTCGAGCCTGATCTCCACACGGTCGCCCTTGTTGGTGAACTTGACCGCATTCGACAGCAGGTTCCAGATCACCTGCTGCAGCCGGTCGGGATCGCCCGACACGGGACCGACGCGCGGATCGATGATCGTCTGCACGTTGACGCCCCTGGCGTCGGCGGCGGGTTGAATCGTCAGCACGGCGTATTCGATCACTGACGACACGTCAACGGGCTGCACCTCGAGGCGAATCTTGCCGGAGACGATCCGCGACACGTCGAGCACGTCCTCGACAATTTGTGTGAGCCAGCGCGAGTTCCGTTCCACGGTTTCGAGCGCGCGATCCATATGCTCGCCAGTAAGCATGCCACCGCGCAACAATCGCGAATAACCCAGGATCGCGTTGAGCGGCGTGCGCAGCTCGTGCGAGAGGACCGCAAGAAAATCGTCCTTGGTGCGGTTCGCGTCGCGCGCTTCTCCATAGAGGCGGGCGTTCTCGAGCGCCACCGACGCCCACGCCGCCGTGCCGACGGCGAGGCGCTCGTGCTGCTCGGTAAACATGCCGACCCGTGAGTGACCAAAGAACAGGCCGCCGAGCACCGCGCCATCGACGCCTTTCACCGGCACCGCGAGGTAGCTTCGCACCGGCAAGTGTCCTGGCGGCATGCCATGGAACGGCGTGTTCTTCCCGTATCGCGAGTCCGTGGTGACATCGTCGAGACGGACCATCGCCTCACCACGAAAGGTCGGGGCAAACACTTTCGTCGCGCGCGGCTGTGGAAAATGCGCAAACGCTTCCCACGGCGCGCCCGATAACGCGTAGAGCATGTCGGTGTCGCCGGTGTCCGGATCGCGCACGTTGTAGAAGAACGCGCCAAACTCGGCGTGGGTCAGCTCGGTGGCGGTGTCGGTCACCTTCTGGACGATCGTTTCGCGGTCGAGGGTCGACGCCACCAACGCGCCGACCTCGCTCAGCTTCTGCGTGTTCGCGGCGTACTCACTGGTTTGCGCCAGCAGCCGCGCGCGCTCGGTGATGTCGCGCGCGATCTTCGAGGCGCCGATGATCACGCCATGATCGTCGCGGATGGGCGACACGGTCAGGGAAATAGAGAAAGACGTCCCGTCTTTCCTGAGACGGACGGTCTCGTAGTGATCGACCTTTTCCCCACTGCGAATCTTGCCCATCACATGGTCTTCATCGCCCTGGAGATCCGGTGGAATGAGCATGCGGATCGACTTGCCGATCGCCTCAGCGGCGCTGTAGCCGAAGATTCGTTCGGCGCCAGGATTCCACGACGTGATGGTGCTGTTGAGATCCTTGCTGATGATTGCGTCGTCTGACGACTCGATGACTTTCGCGAGGTGTCGCGCGGCGAGGTCGTCGAGGAGGGCCAAGACCAACCCAGAATACTTGATTGACGAAGTGGGAAAGCTCAGCCACGAGGAAAATTTCGTCACACGGCTGAGTTGCGGCGAGACGCGATCAGCTATCCTGCTCGGGCCAATGTCTGGGGATGCCTCCGTCATGGCAGAGCTTGAGCGGCTGCGCGCCAGCGAGGCCCGGCTCATCGCCTTCGCCGAGGGCGCGCGACGCCTGCTCGACGTCATCGATCCCCAGAGCCTCGTCGACGAGGTGCTGAGGCTCGCGCAACAATCCGTTGCGGCCGACGGCTACGCCGTATGGCGCCGCCAGGATGGCACGTGGCGCGTGGCGGCAACCAGCGGCATGGACGCATCGTTCGCGTCAATCGAGCTGCCCGCCGAGCACACCCCGCCCTTCACCGAGCCGGTGGTCGCCGAAGACGTCACGGCCATGCCGATGCTCGCGTCGCGCCGCGAGGCCTACGCACAATCGGGCGTGCGATCGCTGGTCGCGGTGCCGCTTGACATCCGCGGCCGGGCGGGCGGCAGCATCGTCTACTACTATCGCGAGCCCCATCGGCCGGCGCCGATCGAACTCAAGCTCGCCGAAGCCCTGGGCCACCTGGCCTCGGCGGCGATTAGCAGCGCCGAGCTGCATCTCGAGCAGCAGCAGCTCGCCGCCGAG
Organism: uncultured Acidobacterium sp.; assembly: GCA_964513235.1. Lineage (GTDB taxonomy): Bacteria > Acidobacteriota > Vicinamibacteria > Vicinamibacterales > UBA2999 > 12-FULL-67-14b. Next base: position 8,635 of record CAZEMI010000096.1, on the reverse strand, counting down.
AACGCCAGCCTGCTGGAGCAGGCGCAGGAGCAGAATCGATCGAAGGATGACTTCCTGGCCGCGTTGTCGCACAAGCTGCGCACGCCGCTCAACGCGATTGTCGGCTGGGCGTCGATCCTCGCGAAATCGCCCAACCTGGATCTGCAGCGCGGCCTCGAGGTGATCCACCGCAATGCCAAGGCGCAGTCCACGCTCGTCGACGAGCTGCTCGACTCGTCGCGCATCGAGAGCGGCAAGATGGCGCTCGATTTCAAGGCCGCGGCGATCGCGCCGATGGTCCAGGCCGCGGTGGAGACGGCGATGCCCGGCGCGGCCGATCGGTCGATCGCGCTCAACGTGACTCATGCGGGCTCCGCGGTCACGGTGTGGGGCGACGCCACGCGGCTGCAACAGGTGTTCTGGAACCTGCTCGCCAACGCCGTGAAGTTCACCGAGGCCGGCGGCCGCATCGACGTTCACGTTCGGACCACACCTTGGGAAGTCATCGTCACCGTGCGCGACACCGGGATTGGCATTCCGCGAGACGAGCTCCCGCAGGTGTTCGAGCGGTTCAGGCAGGCGGATGCCGCCATGACCAAACGGTATCGCGGTCTGGGCCTGGGCTTGTCGCTCGCGCGACAGTTGACCCAGATGCACGGCGGCAAGATCATGGCGGCCAGCGACGGCCCCGGACGGGGCTCGACGTTTACGGTGTGTCTGCCGCTGTTCAATCCGGCGGCGGTGTCGACCGTCGTCGCGACGGTGGCGGCGCCCGAGCTGCTCAACGGCGTGCGGATCATCGCCGTCGACGACGATCCGGACGCGCTCGAGATCCTGACCAAGCTGCTGCGCCTGCATGGCGCCGATGTGGTGGCGGTGTCGAGCGCGCAACGCGCGCTCGATCAACTGCGGCGCGGCGCGGCCTCGCTGCTGATCTCCGACATCGCGATGCCGGATCGTGACGGCTTCTGGCTGCTGGAACAGGTGCGGCGGCAGCCGCGCGATCGCGGCGGCGAAATGCCGGCCATCGCCCTGTCGGCGTTCGCCGACGTCAACACCCGGATGCGCGCGTCGAGCGCCGGGTTTTCGGCCCACCTTTCGAAGCCGGTGCGCGCCGAGGCGCTGGTCAGCGAAGTGGCCCGCGTCCTGCAGCGCCACTGACCATTCGACTCGCGACAGCGAAAACGCTGTCGCTCGCTCAGGGCAAGCCGCTTACCACGGCGGCAGCGTCTTGTAGAAGTATTCCCGGACGAACGGATCGGTCGAGGCCAGCATCGAGGCGGCGCTGCCCTGCACGTGGATCCGGCCGTTGTTGAGCAGCATGAACTCGACCTTCTCCGCCCGCGCCGCGTCGGCGTCGACAATCTCGACGCCAGCCTCCCGCCGCACCGCTTGGTGCTCGGCCACATAGAACGCGTCGCGAATCTGGTGCGTGACGAGTAGGGACGTCACCTGGTCCAGGTCGCGCAGCTTGATGATCTCGTCGTCCACGGTCATCGCGATCAGGGGGTCGAGCCCCGTGATCGGATCGTCGAACAGCATCAGCCCCGGCTTCGACGCCATGCCGCGCGCGATGCCGACGCGGCGGCGCTGTCCGCCCGATAAGCTCGACGGCATCCGATCGGCGTAGTCGGTGAGCCCGACAAACCCCAGCACCTCGGCCACCCGCGCATCCACCTCGTCGTCGGGCAGCTCCTCTTCGGTCAACCGGAAGCCGACATTCTCGGCCACCGTGAGCGAATCGAACAGGGCGTTCTCCTGGAACACCATCCCGATGTCGGCGCGCATCTTCAGCAGAGCCTGCTCCGTCATGGTGTCGACGCGCTGCCCGGTCACGGTGACCTCGCCCGCGTCGGGCCGCAACAGGCCCAGGGCCAGCTTGAGAATCACCGATTTGCCAGAGCCGCTCGGGCCCAGCAGGACCCGCATCGATCCGGCCGGGACCGTGAAGCTCAGGTTGTTCAAGACCACGTGATCGTCGAACGCAATTGAGACGCGATCGAACGACACCGCCATTTGTTCCGGCACGTTCGCGCCTGACGGCGCGGACACAGCTGAGGGAACCACCCAATCACGGTAGTCGAGTCACGCCGATCCGGCAATGTCTTTTCGAAAATGTTGCGTGGTTGAAGCGCAAACGCAACAGGGCGCCGGTTAGATCGGGTGGCACCGCGAACTCGGCATCGATTTCGCTCAACCCTGGAGTACGCAGAATGAAGATCTCACTCGAACACCTGCGGCTGGCCATCGCCGGCAGCCTGTTGATTACCAGCTCGGCCCTCGTCGCCGACGGTACCCGGTTTTCAGATTTCACGCCGCTCGCGACTTCGGCAGCTCCCGTGCCGGTCAGCGGCGAGGCCACGCCGATTACCTTTGGCAACCCCGATTTCCAGCAGCGCTCGCTCGCTGATCGTGTCACGCAATTAGCCGCCGGCAAGCCGAACAGCGGCGCATGGGACATGTTGACCGTGAACGAGACCGGCCCGCACACCGGCCGCTATCTCCTCACCGTGTTTGAAACCGGCCAGGCCGGCGTGCAGCGAATGGACCTGCTCACCGAACAGACCGAAACGATCTGGCAGAGTCCCGTGCCGGGCGGCCATGTCGCGTTCGACGCCTCCTATTGGACGCCGTGGGGCACGTTCATCACCGCCGAAGAGCGCTGGAGTACGGCGGAGGGCGGCTCGACCAGTCCTTATGGCCGCCTGTTCGAATTGAAGAACCCGACCACCGCGGACGGGATCACGCTGCCACTCAGCGCCTCGAGCAACGACGATGCGGATTTTGTCCATCGCACGGTGGTGCCGCGCGTGTCGCATGAAGGGATCCAGTTCGACCAGGACGGCAACATGTACTTCATCGACGAACTGAATGGCGGCAGCCTCTACAAGTTCACGTCCGCGGCGACATGGGGCGACATCATGTCGGGCCGGGCGGACTACTTTGATGCCGGCCAGACGTTCGTGCTGCGCGTCGGCAACGGCAACACGCCAAATGCGACCGGCGCCTTCACGTGGGTGCCGTTCACGGACCAGAGCGGCGCCGCGCTGCCGGGCGCGTTGACCATCAGCGACGTCAACGGCGTCAGCTCCGTCGATGGCCGCAACACCACCGACCTGCCCGCATACAAGGGCACCGACTACCAGCGTCCGGAGGATCTTCAGATCCAGACCGTCGCGGGCGAGCAGTACCTCTATGTCGCGACCACCACCACGAGCGAGGTCTATCGCATCGATCTCAAGCGCAACGTCATCACGGTGTTTGCCAATCGCGCCACCATCGATCTGGCGACCGGCGCGCCGGTCGGGTCAGCCTTGACGAGTCCCGACAACCTCGCGATTGATCACGAGGGGAATATCTACATCATCGAAGACCGCAACGGCGGCTCCGACGACGACATCTGGTTTGCGAAAGACGTGAATGGCGATGGCGATCTGAGCGACGCCGGCGAAGGCCTGGCGCGGTGGGCGTCGAACGGCACGCCCGGGTCGGAATTCACCGGCCTCTACTTCGATCCCACCGACAAGCGCCGCGCGTGGGTCAACATCCAGCATCCCGCATCGGGCAACGACCGCACCATCGAGATCAGGATCCCTTAAACACCGATTGTTTCAGCGGCCTGCGGGGCCGCGATACACCGACTGCTCGTCGACGAAACAGAGCGGGTTGCCCGACGGATCGTGGAGGTAGAAGGAGACTTCACCCCACGGCCGCCGGGCAATTTTTCCCATCGGCAGGTTCCCGTCGCCGACCGCGGTCGACAGGCCGCCGGCCTGTTCGGCGCGTTTGAAAGCCGCGTCGAGATCCGGCACGGCGAAATAAATGTGCTCGCCGTTGTGACGAACCGGCTGAGCATCGCCGTCGGCCACCGCGTCGTAGACCGCGAGTATCACACCGCCACAGTCGAAGTAATGCCGTCCCGGGGAGACCCGGAAACCGGGGTTGTCGAAGATGGCGCTGTAGAATCGAGCCGCCTCCTCGATATCGGTGACCGGGGCAATGACACGAAACAGCCTGATCGCTGACGCCATCCGCCGAATGTAGCGAGGGACTGGCACCGAAGCAAGAGGCACAGGCTAACCGGTGAACTCGCCGTTCAGCATCGTCACCGCCTGCCCTTCCAGCTTGACGCGATCGCCGTCGACCACTGCTGCTAAGCAGCGCCGGCGTTTAGAAAAAGTCTTCTCCGCGACTGCGCGCCTCCGTGTGAAGCGTCTGTGATCAGAAGATCAGTCGAATTCGTTATTGGTTATTTCCCCCGCGGCCACACCGTGCCTTGATGCATGGTGGTGACCGGCGCCATCCCGCGGTAGACGAACTTCTGCAGCCGCTTCCCTTCCCACGTCTCGGTCGTAAAAATGTTGCCGCGGGAATCGGTGGCGATGCTGTGCAGGCCGTAGAACTGGCTGGGCTGCCGGCCGCCGTCGCCAAAGCTGGTCAACACCTCGAGCGTGTCGCGCAGCAGCACGTAGACGCGGTTGTTGATGCCGTCGGCCACGTAGAGATAGCGCTGCGCGGGATCGCGCGAGAAGGCGACGTCCCACACCGAGCCCGACAACCTGGTGTTGCGCGCGAGGAACGCTTCCTTGACGAACGTGCCGTTGGCGCGGAACACCTGCAAGCGATCGTTGACGCGATCGCACACATAGACGAACCCGTCATTCGACAGGTCGGCGCAGTGCACGGGGCTGCGAAACTGCTGCGCGGGCGGCGCGGCGGGATCGTACGGGCCGAGCTCCACCGCGTCATCGGGCTTGTTGCCGTAGGCGCCCCAGTAGCGCTTCATCTTCCCGGTCGCCGCGTCGAGCACCGCGACCCGGCGATTGAGATAGCCGTCCGCGACGTACGCTTCGTTCGCCTTCGGGTCGACGAAGATCTTGGCGACGCGGCCGAAGTTCTCGGGGTCGTCGCTGCCGCGCGCAAAGGTCGCCTGCCCCTGCGCGTTCCTGCCGCTCACCCGCGCGTTGGGCTTGCCGTACTGCGCGAGGAACTTGCCGTCGCGCGTGAATTTCACGATGTGTGAATCGCCGGGACCGTTGCCGCCGACCCACACGTTGCCGGTGTGATCGACGAAGATGCCGTGGTTCGAGGCGGGCCAGTCGTAGCCGTTGCCGGGCCCGCCCCACGACCGCACCAGCGTGCCCTGCGCGTCGAACTCGAGCACCGGCGGCGCGCCGGAACAGCAGTCGGCGGACTTCAGCTCGAGGCCCTTCTCGTTGTTGGCCAGCGTGTCGGAGCCGCGATGCACGATCCAGACGTGATCCTGATCGTCGGCCCAGACGCCGATGGCGTTGCCCAGCAGCCAGTGATTTGGCAGCGGCCTGGGCCACATCGGATCCACTTCAAAGCGTGGCGCTTGCACGCTCGCGCGGCTCTGCGCCTCGACGGCGCGGCCAAGCGACCACTGCGTCACGCCTAAGGCAACGAAGACGAGAACGAACACGGCGCCGGTGAGTTGGTGTGGTTTAGCCATGACGGCGCATCATACCGCCGAACGCCTCTTCGCAAAGCGGCTTGAACACGAAGCCGCGCCGGCGCAGTTCGGGGACCAGCCGCCGCACCGTTTCCGCGGCATGACGGCGATCCGCGCGCGGATTCACATGGTGCCCGTCATGGATGACGATGATGTCGCCATTGGACGCCTGGCGCGCCAGCCGCGGCGCCAGGCGATCCGCGCGCCGCTCGCGGCCCCAGTCAAAGTCCCACATCCCCCACGTCCAACCGGCCAGCCGATACCCGATCTGATCGAGACCCTGGTACATCATGCCGCTGCGCCATCCCGCGTGAGGGCGGAACAACCGGCACGGCGGCCGCGAGGTAATCGCCTCGATGCGCTGCGCCGCCTGCTGCAGGGTGGCCGCAAGCTCGTCGGGATCCTGGATCATCAGCCGGCGCGTCCCGCTGTGCAATCCGATCGCATGTCCGTCATCGGCGATGCGCTTGACGATGGCGGCGGTTGATGCGGTGATGTGCCGATCGATCAGAAAGAACGTGGCGTCGGCGCCGGTGTCGCGCAGCGCGTCGAGGAGCGGCGGCGTCCAATCGGGATTGGGCCCGTCGTCGAAGGTGAGATAGATCGCCGGCGCCGCGCTCGGCGGCGACGGCACCCGCCAGATCGATCGCGCGGGCCGGAACGCCTCGAGCAGGAAGGGGAATGGCGCCGTGTGAACCAGCGCCGCGAGGCCGACAGCAAGCGCGATGAAGATGGCCACCGCCTGATTCTATGCGGCGCGGTCACTCAACAATATCGGAAGAAGTAAGTATCATGCTCACCTTCCATGAACCTAGACGACCTGCAGATTGAAACGCCACGGCTCCTGCTGCGCGTGCCCCGCCTGGAGGATCTGGACGAGTGGGCACGAATGATGGCCGATGCAGAAGCCGCGAAGTTCATCGGCGGGGTGACGCCGCGATCGGCGACGTGGCGCGGCCTGATGACGATGATCGGGTCATGGCACGCCATGGGCTTTGCCATGTTCTCGGTAATCGAGAAGTCGAGCGGGCGCTGGGTGGGCCGGCTCGGGCCCTGGATGCCCGAAGGCTGGCCGGGCCCTGAGGTCGGCTGGGCGATCGCGCGTGATTGCCGGGGCCGCGGCTACGCCACCGAAGGCGCCATCGCGTCGACCACCTGGGCCTTCGACCACCTCGGATGGGATCGCGTGATTCACAGCATCGATCCCGCGAATGTCGCGTCGCAGGTGGTGGCGATGAAGCTCGGCTCGCGCAACCTCGGACCGGGATCGCTACCCGCGCCGTTTCACGAATCGCGAGTGGATATCTGGGGGCAATCTCGTGACGAATGGCGGACGCGGGCGCATCGCTAACCTGGTGCCGCGCTGGCGAGTCTAAGCGTGTATGCCTGTCTTCCTCTCTGTCGCATTGCTCCTTTCGGCCGCGGTTTCCTCCAGGGCGCAGGAACCTTCGCTGTCCGGCCGATGGGAGGTCAGCGGTGAAGCCGCGAGCGGATCCACGGCCGGCGGCGGCACCTGGAGCCGAAATGCGGTCTCGGGCGTGCTCACCACCACGCAACAGGGCGAGACGCTGTCCGGGACGTGGGCCGACGCGCGCCCGGGCGCGTTGGCATTCCATGGGCGGCGAAGTGGGGACACCTTCGAGATCCAAACCGAATCGAGAGCGGTGCCTGCCACCATTGACGGCGTGGCCACCACCATTCGCATGCGTTGGACGTTCCGCGGCACGCTCGAGAAGGACGTCCTCCGCGGGACAATGAGCTTCGACCGCGAAGAGTCCGAGCCGGCCCAGCCGCAACCATTTATCGCTACGCGCAAGCCCTGACGACTGGCACTGTGGGACTTGACAGCGCGCGCCGCGGCCGGTAGAAACGCTGTCAAGGAGTTGCCCGATGCGCCTGATTGCAACCTTCGTCGTCGCGGTCGTGGCGGCCGCGCTTCCGGTCCACGCGCAGACGGGGACCAAGCCCGCCGAGCCGTTCAAAGTCGGCACGTTCGAAATCCGCAAGGCCCCAACCGTCGGGCTGGTCCTGCGCGACAGCCTGATTGTCGACATTGCCGCGGCCAACGCGGCGGTGCCGGGCACCAAGCTCGCCGCGCCGCGGGACATGATCGATCTGATCGAGCGGTATGACTCGGGGCTGCGCGCCCGCTTCGTCGACATCGTCAACTATCTCGCGGCGAACAATCGCCTCACCACGGCGCGTCCGGATTACGTGCACGATCTGAAATCAGTCCGGACGCTGCCACCGATCATCTACCCGAGCAAGATCCTCAACGCCGCCGTGAACTTCTACAGCCATGTCAACGAGGCCGGCACGCCCGAGCAACAGGCGGCGGCGCGCAAGCAGCGGCGCGAACAACGCGGCGTGCCGTATCTGTTCCTGAAACCGGGCCGCGGCGCCGTGGTCGGCAACGGCGACAACGTGGTAATCCCGTGGGGACGCGATCGGATCGACTGGGAGGTCGAGCTCGGCGCCGTGATCGGCCGCACAACGAAGTACGTGGAGGCCAGGAACGCGCAGGACCATGTCTTCGGTTACATGGTCTCAATAGATGTTTCCGACCGCGGCGGCCGTCCGCCGGGCGGTTTCGGGTCGGGGTCGGACTGGTTTGTCGGCAAGGGTCACGACACCTTCGCGCCGCAGGGACCGTGGATCGTGCCGAAAGAGTTTTACGGCGATCCGATGAAGATCCTGCGGCAGACGCTGAGCGTCGGCGGGACGCAGCTCCAGGAAGCGCGCGCCGGCGACATGATCCACTCGCTGTGGGAGCTCGTCGAATACGCCTCGTCCATCGTCACGCTGTTCCCGGGGGATGTGATCAATAACGGCACGTCGGGCGGCACCGCGGCCGGCTCCGCGCAGACGCGCACGGGCAGCCGATTCCTCAAGCCGGGTGAAGTGATCGAAGCCAGCATTGACGGCATCGGCACGCTGCGGATGCCGGTGATTGCGGGGCCGCAGCCGCCGGGCGGCACCGGCGCGCGGCTGCCGCCGGTCAGTACCTATCGAAAACAGTAGGTGAATCTGGTGAACTGTTGATCGCGTGATCTGGTGATCGGATCTGGTGATTCGGCGATCTGCGGATTTCAGATCACCAGGTCACCAGATCAACAGATCAACAGATCAACAGATCAACAGATCAACAGATCAACAGATCAACAGATCAACAGATCAACAGAT